>JAUXIQ010000053.1 GCA_030620925.1 Nitrospinota bacterium | reverse complement strand
GTATTCTTCAAGGGCTGCTTCGCGGTTTCCATTAAATAGATAGGCAACACCCAGGTTGTAATGCGCTTCGGGGGAACCAGGGTTTATCTTTAGGGCCTGTTTATACGCCTTTATTGCCTCAGCGTAGCGGCCCAGCTCGCCATAGGCTCCGCCCAGGTTATGATGCGCTTTAAAGTGGTCAGGTTTAACCCGGATGGTCTGTTTATAGGCTTCCGCAGCCTCGACGTAGCGGCCAAGTTCCTCATAATCCCAGCCCAGGTTGTAATACGCTGATACGTCGTCAGGGTTTATCCGGATTGCCTGCCTATACGCCTCTTCGGCATCGGTATAACGTTTCAGATAGCTATAAGCCAACCCCAGGTTGTAGTGCGCTGATGCTTCATCAGGGTTTATCCGGATGGCCTGTTTATAGGCTTCCACCGCCTCAGCGTATCGGTCGAGCCGGCTATAAACAAACCCCAGGGAGTGATACACTCCGGCGTCGTCGGGCTTTATTTCCAATGAGGCCTCAAAGTATTTGACAGCCTCTTCATAGTTCTGTGCCTTAATTGCTCCAACGCCTTGCGAGAATAGCTCATCGGTCTCTTTGGTTCTATCATCCGCTATGGCAGCGGCAATAAAGATACAGGTGATAACTAGAGTCGCTGCAATACCCTGAATTTTTAGAAAACGTGAACGTCGCTCTTGCTTCATGACCTTCCCCCCGAAATAATCTATTTTATTAGAAGCCCATATATTCACTTTCGGCAGATGAGGAATCTTGTCGAGGAGAAAGTGCTTCTTTTCACCTCAGATAAAGGGCGATCTCTCCGCCATCGACTTTACAAGAGTTGGTCACGAATTGTGCGGGATGACGTGGATGGCGCGGGAGTAATTCTCATGATGCAGCCGGCTCGATTGAGGTTCCCCGGGTTGCGAACCCCTGGACTTGTCCGGGGGAATATACCCCGCCACAAGTGACGGGGTTCGAACCCTGCTTGGCGGCAGGGTCATCAAATACCCACCCATGAATGGGTGGGTATGTTCATTGAGACTGCTTACCCTTTTTGTTTATCGCATAAACTCTCTCTCTGGCATTCTGAGGGGTGAATGAAACGAGTCTTGGAGGGAGACGCATTTAGAGCCTCTATTTATAGATAAGGTCGAAAAGCTGATCGGCTTTCCGAGGGTCGAGCTTTTTTAAAATTTTGTACTCATCCAGGGCCGCCCCCCGGTCTCCCAGGAGCTCATAAGCATAACCCAAATTTAAATGCGTCTCGGCATTACCAGGGTTAATTTGTAAAACGAGTTTAAATTCCTCTACTGCTTCTTCATAGCGTTTGAGATTGATGTAAGCATATCCTAAGAGAGAGCGAGCCGCGGCATTTTCAGGATTTAATCGGATCAAGTATTTTAACTCTTTTACCGCCTGGGTATAGCGAGCAGATTTAATAAGCGTACGGGCCAGCACGACGTGTGTATCGGTATTATCAGGGTCGATGCGGATGACCTGTTTAAGCGCCTCCGCTGCTTCTTCATAGCGCCCTGACAAGCTATAAACCACGCCCAGGTTATTGTATGCTTCGGCGTAGTCGGGGTTTACGCGTATGGCCAGCTGATACGCCTCCGCTGCCTCGGCATAGCGCCCCGAATCGGCGTAAACCAGCCCCAGCTCATTATGCGGAGCTTCATAGTCGGGTTTTAGACGGATGGCCTGTTTAATTGCCTCGATCGCTTCTTCATAGCGCTCCAACTTTCTGTAAGTAGCGCCCAGGCCGAAGTGCGGCTCTGCATCATCAGGATTTATGAGTATAGCCTGAGCATATGCCTCCACCGCCTGGTCATGGCGACCCTGTGAATTATAAGCCCTGCCGAGGTTATAATACGCTTCGGTGAAGTCTGGATTCAGCCGTATGGCTTCCTTATAAGCTTTGATCTCCTGTTTAAAGCGACTCAGCCGGCCATAAGACAGGCCCAGGTTGTTATGCGCTTCGGCGTAGTCGGGCTTCAGCCATATGGCCTGGGTGAAAGCCCTCACCGCTTCTTCATAGCGCCCCAATTTACTGTAATTAACCCCTAATCTAAAGTGTGCTTCTGTGTGACCGGGCTTAAGCTGGATAACCGTTTGGTATGCTTCGACCGCATCTCCATAACGTTTCAGGCTTTCGTTAGTCAGCCCCCGGTTGTAATGTTTAATCATAGGGTCGCTGCTGACCGCGTTTCTGAAGGCTTTTGTAGCTTTAGCAGCCTCTTCATCACGACCCAGCGCACCGTAAGCAGCGCTCAAATTCAGATACGCATCAGCATAGTCGGGTTTAACTTCAAGAACGGATTTGAAATATTTAATGGCTTCCTCATACTGTTTTGCTTCTAACGATTTTACGCCGCGCCAGAACAATTCTTTGGCCTTTTGGGTGCTTTCGTCTGCGGCGGCAGCGGTAATAAAAATGCACATGCTCAGAAGAACCGCAAGTATACCCTGAATTTGTAGAAAACGTGAAAGCTGCTCTTGCCTCACGGCATTTCCCCTATATCCAGTAAATTTTGGCTTTTCATCGTTTTCGGGCAAGGATGGTCTCCAAATAGATTTTGGAGCTCACGTCCATTATCATAACAGGAAAGCGAAGATAAATCAGTAGTTTGTGATGTTTATTTCAAGAATATCTAACTTACTTTAAGAATACTTCCTAAATTGCCGGTACCGGAGATATGGTGAGAAGGCAAAATAGTGCTGAATTTCATGAGGGGACACCCGATATACGGGCGACGTAAGAAACCTTGAAGGGTTTACGAAGAGGGAAGACGCAAGTCGGTCGGTGAATATTCTATCACGCTGTTTTTCCCTTCCTTCTTAGCCAAGGAGAGGGCTTTATCGGCGAAATGCAGGATGTCCTCAGTTTCCTCCATCACCCTCGTGCAAGTTGATACTCCGATGCTTATGGTCAAGTTTATGGTCTTGCCCTCATCCTTTTTCAGGAAGACCTGTTTTTCAACTTTTTTGCTTATCCTCTCAGCTATTAACATAGCGCCCTGATTGTCCGTTTCGGGCAGGATGATGCTGAACTCATCACCTCCGTACCGGGCGACAACATCAACCTCCCTGCAGCTGGACTTTAGAAGCCGTGCAAACTTCTCAAGCACTACATCTCCCACCATGTGGCCGAAATCGTCGTTTACCTCTTTGAAGCCGTCGATGTCCAACATTAAAAGGGATATAGGGCGTTTGTACCTCATCGCCCTCTTCACTTCTTCCTGCAGCCTGTCGTTGAAAAGTCGTCTGTTGTATACACCGGTGAGATCATCTTTGATGGCTACTTCCTTAAGCCTGGCGTTGGAAGCCATGAGCTCCTGCCTGGTATTTGCAAGGTCTTTCTCGAACTGCTCGAGTTGGCTCATCTGCTCTTGCATCTTCCCCATTATCGATGTGAGTTTGTCGGCTAACTGCGCAATTTCATCTAATTTTCGCTCCGGTTCTCGATCGACGTCGGGATAAATGTCCTCGCTCCTTTTAACCAGGTCCCCAATGCCTTTGATTATGTCGAGGTTTATGCGCACTCCCAATACGCTCAGCAAGACTGCCAGCACCATAAGCAGGTCGACATTTACAAGCTTTTCGCTCAGAAGGAATTGCTCAGCTTCAGGAGACATCAGGCCAAGTAAAACGTAAAACAGAAGCAGAAGCGGGAGCACTGAGGATAATGCAAAGGCAATAAACACCTTATTCTTTAACCGCAGGTTTTTCATGCTTAACATATCAGCCAGGCTCCTAAATTATCTTAATCTGTTTCAGTCGGTAAATTTCAGTTCCTAACCTTGTGGTTGTAATGTGGTTGTAATAAAGATCGTATTCCGCTCCTCGCCGTAGAAATGCTTAAGGAAGCTCAACGGGTAGTTACCATAATACCTCTTCGAGGATGGTCCCCTGGAAACCGGAAAAACACACTCTCTGACCGTATTATGAGAATCCCCCTCCCATTTCAACAACCCGAACGAAAATTACGGATTGAGAATCACAAAAAAAAGTTTACAGCGCATTTAAGTCCCTTATCGGCTCAGGGCTAAAAGATAATTAGTGTAAAACAAAAAGTTTTTAAAATATTTTAATATTATTTTCTCATTTCTTAAGCAGGTGCCTCAAAGTATGAATTATTATACAAAAAACCCTCTCATCAGGTTATAAAAAGTAAGAATAATTGTATTTATTATTTTGTTGTCAGACATATCTATCAAACAGGTTTTTATCTATAGTTGCTGCACTCACGTTTTCAGAAAGACCATGGTAAATTTGTGGTATCAATAAACAACCTTATAGCTGAAGCCGATAAAATGCTGGATAATAATGGCGAACCGGCCGTTCGGCCGCCTATTCGGGACATATAGCGGACGGTATTGCAGGGGTTGGCGTGCACATTGTGCCCCCTGGGCTTTAATTGGCAACGCCATGAGGAAGATTAAAAATCCTTATCCAATTTAAAGCCCAGGAGGATTTGAGCTTACATTCTCCGGTATTTTTTATTTTGCCTGCCCGTTGTAACTATCTAAATATCCCTTCACCTCGTTTTTATAATCTTTAATCCTTGGAAAGCCGAATTTATACTTTTTCTGGTCCGTAAATACTATAACCTTGCCTCCGCTGTGTTTAATTTTTTCAATATTGTTTCGCCCTATCACAAAGGAAAGCTCGCTTTTACCTAATTTTTCTTCAAGGGACAAACCGGCGTATGCTTCCCTGTTCCTCCTCGTCCTTTTTCTCGATATTGCCTTCACTATCGTTTCCGCTATAACAGCCGGCCATAAACCGGCAATTAACCAGAGTAAATTCAAGTGATAAGCGCGCCTCCAATCATCCAGGAGGACGCAGGCTATCCCTTTCTCCGTAAAAGTGAGATCATAGGTCCTGCAAGTATAGTTCCCGTTTTCTATCGTTATTTCATTCCCGGTACCTATTTCCATCGCTCCCCCTCCCTCGCTATTCAATTAAAATTTTCCATAAAAACCCGACTCTTTTAACCCAGAGCCTTGCAAAATACCCCTCACAGCATTCTTCTCATCCTCTGGTAAGCTCTCATAATTTATAAGAGCCCTTTTATATATTTTCGCATTTCTTAATCGTTTCCTTTAGCTAAAACAATATCTAATTAAAGGCGTTTGCATTGTTATGACAAAGTTGTATTACTGGTTATTTTTACGCTTCAGGATGAAGCAGGGGAAGACGGACATGGGCTGTCTATTAATTCGATGGGATCGCGTGATGAAAACCGGTGTGTCTGGCGAGCCTGGTTTTGGATTACCCGCCTATTTGAGACATGTAGCGGTCGGTATTGCCGGGGTCGGCGTGCATGTTGTGCCCCCGGGGCTTGGATTTGGTGCCGTGATGGAGGAGGTTAAATAGTTCCTCGTCAGTGATACCGTTTCTGATGGGGGTCATGAGGTCAATTTCGGTGTCCGAGAAGAGACAGGTGCGCAGTTTGCCGTCTGCGGTGAGGCGCAGCCGGTCACAAGATCGGCAGAAATGGTTGCTGATGGGGCTTATGAAGCCTATCTGCCCCTTGCCTTTGGGGAAGCGGTACATCACCGCCGGACCGCTGCCCCCGCTTTTGGCGGGCACAAGTTTTTGACTCTTCTCCACCAGTGCCTTGACCTCATCGCTGGGCACATACATCTCCCGGCTCCAGAATTCATCTTCACCCAGTGGCATGAACTCTATGAATCGAACGTGGAGTTTCTCATCCCTGGTGAGGGCCGCGAAATCCACCACCTCGTCATGGTTTAGGCCGCGTATGACAACCATATTTATCTTCACCGGATTAAGGCCCTCATCCCTGGCGGCGCCAATGCCTGCCATAACCTTTTCCAGCGAATCGGACCGCGTTATCCGGGCGTATCGATCAGCTTTGAGTGTATCCAGGCTTACGTTCACCCGGCGCAGACCGGCCTCATAGAGACCCCGGGCATATTTCTCGAGGAGAAGACCGTTTGTGGTGAGAGCCAGGTCATGAATACCCTCTATCCGTGAGAGACTGGAAACGAACTCCAGCAGCCCCTTCCGCACCAGGGGCTCGCCTCCGGTAATGCGGACCTTGGTTATGCCTCCCGCCACGGCCAGGCGTGCGATGCGCAGGAGCTCCTCGTAGTGTAGAACCTGGTCGGGGGAAAGCAAATCCAGTCCCTGCTGGGGCATGCAGTAACGGCAGCGCAGATTGCAGCGATCGGTGACGGAGATGCGCATGTAGTTGATTCGTCGGTCAAAGCTGTCTACCAGTTTGTCGGGTAGCTTTTCAGTCCCTCGCGCCGGTTTGGTCATATACGATCACTCCGCTCCGCAGTCCATTTTAAACAGAAAGTTGTCAAGAAAGAAATCCCGCCTCAAAATCCGACTACTTTTTTTTAAAGTATATCCTCAAGGGATAGCATGTCAAACGAAATAGCGGATCAAGCGTTACAACAATTTAAGAAAAACTTCGTCTGAAAGAAGTATACCTTTCCAGGTGAGCTTAAGGCGGGTTCCCTCCATCTCCAAAAGGCCCTGTTGGGAGAGGTCTCTTATAACAGGGCCATATTCCAGGCGGAGGTCTGCCCCGTATCGAGCACCATATTCCTCTACGTCGATGCCCTCGGTGAGCCTCAACCCCAGCATGAGCGCTTCTCCCAGGGCGGATCGGGATGGAAGTTTTTCTCTGGAATCGACGGCTTGACTTTCTTCAGCGACCCTGGCCAGGTATTCAGCCGGATCGCGGACGTTGGCTGAGCGTTCGCCCTTCAGATAGGAGTGAGCGCCCGCTCCCAGGCCGAGGTAGGGGCCGTTCCGCCAGTAGTTGACGTTGTGCAGGCAGCGGTAGCCCGGCAGGGCGAAATTGGCTATTTCATAGTGCTCGTAACCCGCCCCGTTGAGCTTCTCTACAGCGACTGTGTACATGCGGGTAAAAGTCTCCTCGTCGGGCAGGGTGATGAGCCCCATCTTCAACAGGCGGTCGAAGGGCGTCTTTTCCTCCACCTTGAGCCCGTAGGCGGATACGTGCGTCGGGTGCAGGGAAAGCGCCTTTTCCACGTCCTCCTCCCATTGAGGGATTTCCTGCCCGGGGACGCCGAACATGAGGTCCAGAGAAATGTTCTCGAAGCCTGCTCCCGCCGCCTGGCGGGCTGCGTCAACGGCCTGGGTGCCGCTATGATTCCGACCCAGGCGCTGAAGGCTGGAATCGTCGAAGCTCTGAATACCTACGCTCAGCCTGTTGAAACCGGCATCCAGGAGGTCTCGCAGCAAAGACGGGGAGAGGGTTTCAGGATTGGCCTCGATGCTTATCTCCGCCCGGGGGTCAAGGGTAAATACCTCTTTACATCGGGACAGGACCAAGCTTAAAAGTTCCGCTCCCAGAATGGAGGGAGTACCCCCGCCAAAGAATATGCTGGGCACCGCGGCGCCGGATATTTGCCTCCCCCGCTGCTTCAGCTCCCGGAGAAGAGCCTCCACGTACCCCTCATATTCATCCTCCCGGCCGGGGTAGGAGTTGAAATCGCAGTAACCGCATTTGCTCTTGCAGTAAGGGATGTGTATGTATACCGAGACCTCTTCCATCGGCTACTTCAAAAGCCCGAGCAGCAGAGCTTTCTGTGCATGGAGACGGTTTTCCGCCTGGTCGAAGACAACGGACTGAGGGCCGTCCATTACTTCGTCAGTTATCTCGTAACCCCTGTGGGCGGGAAGACAGTGCATTATGAAGGGACGGCTTTTGCCCAGCAGTTTGCTGTTCACCTGGTAGGGAGGGAAGACCTTGAGCCTCTCCTTACTTTCCTCCTCATGACCCAGTGATACCCAGGTATCGGTATAAACGATGTCTGCGCCTCTGACCGCCTTTACGGGGTCCTTACCCAACTGCAGGAGGCCGCTCTTCCTGGCCGCATTGACAGCTTCAGGCAGCGGCTCGTATCCCGACGGGGTGGCCACGCTGATTCGCATCCCCACCGCCGTGCAGGCTATGATGAGAGAGTTGCACACATTGTTCCCATCGCCCACGTAGGCGAGCTTGAGTCCTGAAAGTCGACCCGTCTTCTCTTTGATGGTGAGCAGGTCACCCAGGGCCTGGCAGGGATGAAAACGGTCGGAGAGGGCGTTTATCACCGGGATTTCAGAAACCCTGGCCATTTGCCTGAGGGTCCGGTGGTTGTCCACGCGGGCCGTGATGGCGTTAGCGTAGCGGCCCATGCACCTTACTTCGTCCTGGAGATGACCCACGGTAAGGTTGGTGGTGCACCAGTCAAGGTAGATGGCATGGCCTCCCAGCTGGGCCATGCCCGCCTCGAAAGACATGCGCGTTCGGGTTGAGGTCTTCTGGAAAATCATGGCCAGGACTTTGTTCTTCAGCGCTTCGGAATACGATTCCGGGAAACGCTTGACCGACTCCCCCAACCGAATGAGTTCGAGTATGGTCTCTCCGCTTAAATCTTTCAGAGTAAGCAGATGTTTCATATCTCCTCCTGCACCACGAAAACATATTTCACACCAATATCCCGGGAAGGTGTCCTGCTTTCAATGCTATCGGACGGGCTATATTAGCCCACCCTTAATTTAGAGCCCAATCGACCTGGCCACCAGTTCCCGGTGGTAAGCGGCATCTCCGAAAGCCAGCTCGCCCATTTTGGATTGTTTCAGGTAGAGGTGCAGGGGGTGTTCCTGGCAGAAGCCGATGCCGCCGAATATCTGATGGGCCTTGAGTATCGTGCGCTGGCAGGCATCGCTCACCCAGGCCTTGGCCACCGATGAAATACCTGAAGCAGGCATACCCTCGCTGATTTCCCAGGCCGCCTTATAGGTGATTAAACGAGAGCCCTCAACATCCCTCAACATATCAGCACAATAGTGCTGTATGGCCTGAAAGCCGCCGATGGGGCGGCCCGACTGCTCCCGCTGCTTCACGTAATCAGCAGTCATCTCCAGCACCCGCTGGGCGCAGCCCACCAGTGTGGCGCATTTGCCCGCGGCGCCCATCTCCAGCACCTTATCCAGCGCTTGCCGGCCATGGTGATGCTCCCCCACGAGGTCCTCCTGCGTCACCTTTACACCTTCAAAGCGCACCTCGCACTGTTTCTCGCTCCCCATGGTCTTCAAAGGTTCTATACCGACTCCCTCGCGACCCGCTTCTATCAAATATAAGGATATCTCCTCAGGTGATGAACCACCCTCCCCCGCTCCGGCGACGCATATCAGGTAATGGGCGACGTGGGCGTCGGCGACGAACAGCTTCGTTCCGTTGAGCAGACCGTCAT
>JAUXIQ010000145.1 GCA_030620925.1 Nitrospinota bacterium | reverse complement strand
CTTCCGCCGAGCTCTACCACGAAGACGTGAGGAAAATAGTGGACATGGGGCTGGACAGGAACGACGAGTTCGAGGAGTGGTACATCGAGGATATACCCGATAAGGTCTTACAGGCCGGCGGATGGGACAACTACCAGGCCATCTGCCAGGGGAAGGAAGTTGAGAGGGAGGACGTCAAAGACGTTAAGAGCTACATAGCGCCGGGCACTACCGCCTGCCAGGGCTGCGCGCCACTGCTGGCCCTGCGTCATATAGCAGACGCCATGGGCGACGACGCCGTGTGCGTCTACGCCACGGGATGCATGCAAACGGTTACGTCAGGGTTCCCGCTGGTGGGTTGGAACATGGCATCGGCGCATTTCTGTTTCACCAACGTCGCTTCGGCGGGAAGCGGCGTGGAGGCGGCCTTCAAGCAGAAAGGCAGCGATACCAAGGTGCTGGTCCTTGGCGGGGACGGCGCCCTGGCGGACATCGGCTTCCAGCCACTGTCGGGTGCCGTCGAGCGGGGTCACGACATAACCTATGTCTGCTACGACAACGAAGCTTACATGAACACCGGCGTTCAGCGGAGCAGCACCACGTCTTATCAGGCCCGGACAAAAACGACTCCCGGAGGCAAACAGGAGTTCAAAAAAGACATAGCCAGGATAATGGAAGCCCACGGAATATACGTGGCTACCGCGCTGCCCTGTTTCCCCGGAGACCTGGTGAAAAAAATAGAAAAAGCAAACAGCATAAAGGGGCCGGCGTTCGTTCACGTCTTGTGCCCCTGCCCCACCGGCTGGGAGTTCGATCCGTCCATCTCCATTCAGCTATCCCGGCTCGCTTTCGAAACCGGCTCCTGGGTACTCTACGAATATGAAAACGGTGAGCGGACCATATCCAGGCTCCCAAAAGAGCGGAAACCCGTAGAAGAATATCTGAAACTCCAGGGCCGGTTCTCTAAACTCACCGACGAACATTTAGCCGTGATACAAAAGGAAGTGGACGAAAGGTTCGAGGCGTTGACTTCAGGCGCATCAACAAAACCCTGAGTCAGGCCGAAAGGGTGAATTTTTGTAACCAAATAATGCAAGACTTTTTTTCATAACCTGAAAGCGAGGAGGTCCCTCCATGCCCATCAAGACGTCTGACGAATATATAGACAGCATACGCCAGCTTAAGCGTAAAATTTACTGCATGGGCGAGCGCGTGGAGAGCAGCGTGGATCACCCTCTCATGAGACCCTCCCTGGACGCCGCCGCCCTCACCTACGAACTGGCCCACGACCCAGAGCACAAGGAGCTGCTCACTGCAAAATCCACCCTCACCGGTGATACCGTCAACAGGTTCACACACATAGTGCACAGCAAAGAAGACCTCACCAAAAAAGTCAAGATGCTTCGACTGATGGGCCAGAAGACGGGGGTATGTTTTCAGCGCTGCGCCGGTCTCGACGCCATGAACGCCGTATACAGCAGCACCTACGACATCGACCAGAAACAAGGCACCGAATACCATAAGCGTTTCCGAAACTTCCTCACCAGGGTTCAGCAGGAGGACATGATAGTCGACGCCGCCATGACCGACCCCAAGGGAGACCGCAGCCTGTCCCCCGGCCAGCAGGCCGACCCCGACCTCTTCCTCCATATCGTGGAAGAACGCAAAGAAGGCATAGTGGTACGCGGGGCCAAGGCTCACCAGACAGGCGCTCTCAACTCGCACGAGATTCTGGTAATGCCCACCATGGCGCTGAAAGAGGAGGATAAACAGTATGCGGTCATGTTCGCCGTGCCCGCTGATACCGAAGGGATAGTTTACATTTACGGGCGGCAGCCGTCTGACCTTCGATCCCTGGATACCGGTGACGGGTCCGACATAGACAAGGGAAACCCCAAGTATGGGGGACAGGAGGCGCTCATCGTCTTCGACGACATCTTCGTCCCCCGCGACCGGATATTCATGATGCACGAATGTGAGTTTGTGGGGCCGCTGGTGGAACGCTTCGCCTGCTATCACCGCATGAGCTACGGCGGCTGCAAGGTGGGCGTGGGCGACACCATAATAGGCGCCACGGCTTCCATTGCGGAATACAACGGGACGGAAAAAGTCTCCCACATAAAGGAAAAGATAGTGGAGATGACCTATCTCAACGAGCTCATGTACGCCGCAGGTCTTTCAGCGGCGAGCGAAGCCGCGCCTCTGCCCAGCGGCGCCTACTGGGTGGACCCCGTGCTGGCCAACGTGTGCAAGCTCAGCGTCACCGAATTGCCCTTCCAAATCGCCCGCATCGCTCAGGATGTTGCAGGAGGCGCGATGGTGACCATACCCTCGGGTAAGGACCTGCACAGCCCGGAGGTCGGACACCTGGTGGAAAAATATTTCAAAGGTGTGGACGGCGTCCCCACGCGGGACAGGCTGAAGATACTTCGATACATCGAAAACGCCTGCCTGGGGCGCGGCGCCCTGGCCTATCTCACCGAGTCGGTCCACGGCGCAGGCTCACCCCAGGCGCAGCGGGTAATGATCCGGCGCTTCAGCAACATCGAGCATAAGAAGAGGCTGGTGAGGGATATAGTAGGTATCGACTAGCTCGCTATTAATCCTGAATGTTCAAAGAACAAGAGGGGTAGTTATGGATATAGAGGAGTTAAGTAGTGTAGCCGTTCTTGGTGCCGGGATCATGGGCTCCGGCATCGCCCAGATTTTCGCACAGACCGGCTTTGAAGTCTGGCTCTACTCCAGGACCGAAGAAACTTTACAAAACGCAATCAAGAAAATAGAACATAATCAGGAGACCCTGGTAGCCAACAACGCCCTCTCCCCTGAAACCGCACGGGAAGCCTTGCGGCGTATCTCCACCACCACCGACCTCGTGGAGGCGGTGGACGGGGTGGACCTGGTCAACGAAAACCTGCCCGAACAGCTCGAGCTCAAGCAGGAGGTGTTCGAGAACCTGGGAGAGATAAGTCTTCCCGAAACCCTGCTCACCACCGACACCTCGGGGCTCAGCATCACGGAAATAGCCGAGCGCACCTCACACCCCGGCAGGGTCGCCGGCATGCACTGGTGGAACCCTCCTCACATAGTCCCCCTCGTGGAAATAGTGCGGGGCGAGAGCACCACCGACCAGACCGTCAAGACGCTTTACACACTGCTCGAGAAGCTTGGGAAAAAACCGGTGGTGGTGAAAAAAGACGTCCCCGGCTTCATCGGGAACAGACTTCAGTCGGCCATATTCAGAGAGATATTGTACCTCCTCGAAAATGAGGTGGCGGAGCCGGAAGACATAGATGTGGTCATGAAATACGGGCCGGGGTTCAGGTATTCCGCCATCGGACCGGTACAGACAATGGACCTGGCGGGCCTGGACACGGTGGTGTCCGTATCCGACTACCTGTTCAAGGAGCATGATAGGTCAACCAAACCCAACAGGTTGCTCAAAAAACTGGTAAAGGAAGGCAAGCTGGGAGCCAAGACGGGCAGCGGACTATACGAATATACCGAAGAAGCGCTGGCCAGGATTATCAGGGAGCGGGATGAAAAATTCATTCAGGTCTTGCGAAATAATAGGGAGGATCAAGAGCATTAGCTTTCAGGTGAGCTGATCTTCCATGGCCTTCATCATCCTCCCCTTCAGCTCCCTGGTGGCTTCGGCCACGTCCGGCGCCGAGACCACCGCAGAACATACGGCTATACTGCGGGCGCCCGCCCGAACGACATCTTCCACGTTCTGCGCCGATATGCCTCCCAGGGGCACGAAAGGGATGTTCAACCGTCCGCTGAAAGCTCTGATGAATTCAGGGCCGCGGGGAGGCGCGGTAAGCTGTTTGGTGGTGGTGTGGTAAATGGCGCCTATCCCCACGTAGTCCGCGCCCTCCTCTTGAGCCTTGAGGGCCAGCGCGATATCGCTGGCCGATATCCCCACAATCTTGCGAGGCCCCATAAGCCTTCTCGCCGCAAAGGCGGGAAGGTCTTCCTGCCCCAGGTGCACTCCGTCAGCATCCACCGCCAGTGCTATATCGGGCCTGTCGTTTACGATGAGAAGCACCCCTTTTTCTGCGGTAAGCTCCCGCAGGCGCAGACCCTCTTGCAGAAGTTCTCCGGAGGTAGCTTCCTTATCCCGGAATTGAATGGCGTCCGCACCGCCCCGGATGGCTTCCTCCACCACCTCTGGAGTCGAGCGATCACCCGCCAATCTCCTGTCCGTAATGACGCAGAGTTTAAACATGTCCATTAACTCTCATACCCTATCTCACCTTGAACGGCAACAGATCGTCTGTGCTTCCTTACCGATTATAGACGCTTCCCATTTCCGTGGCAACAAAATGCCGTCTCCAGCGATAAAACGCCGACTCATGAAAACACTAATATATTGTTGAAATATAAACAACTCTGATGTAAGCTCTTATGGAAAATTGATAGCTGAAACTAACACCAATGTTTCATTGTGCCCTATCACTCAAATACTAATTTTCACCTCTGGTCCATCGTGCCGCAGAATGAAAACAATCATTAATATCGATACACCTTTAAATTTTAAATCTACTCTAGATTATTTCTCCAGGTCGGATAAAGAAATAGTAGACCTGTGTAATGACAACGTCTATCAAAGGGTACTGGTGGTTAAGGACAGGCCCCTGCTTATAATCGTGAAATCCGTGGGAACCGTCCTTAAACCCGTATTGGATTTGTATGTACCCGGTTGCAGGAGCGCGCGTTTATTGTCGGAAGTGGAGCAGAAAGTAAAACGCATCTTCTCACTCAATCAAGACATCAGGCCCTACTATCGTGAGATCTCGGGAGACGAGGTGCTCAACAAATTGAGCAAAAGGAATTACGGATTCAAACCCCCAGTCACACCTTCCATCTACGAAGCTCTGATATGGGCCATCACCGGGCAGCAGATGAACCTCTCCTTTATCTACTCTCTCAAGGCCAGGCTGGTAATAAAATGCGGCGTCAAGTTCCGCTATAATAGCCGCAAATACTATGGTTTTCCGACCCCCAAAGAGCTTTCCTCCATATCTCAGGATGAGCTGCGTGATATGCAATTCTCCCGCCGCAAAGCCGAATATATAATCGGCCTCACTCGCGCCGTGATTAAAGGGGATATAGACTTGAAGGGCCTGGAGCGGATGAATCAAGAAGATGCTCTGGAATATTTGATGAAAATAAAAGGGGTGGGAAGATGGACGGCTGAGTATGTGCTTCTGCGGGGAATGGGTCGCTGGGGAGTCATACCGGCGGACGATATAGGCATAAGAAATGCCGTAACACATTTCTATAAATACAAGAAACAGGTTTCCGGCAGGGAGGTGCGCAAGCGTGCAAAGGCGTGGGGCGAATACAAAGGCTGCGCCGCTTTCTACCTTCTATCCGCTTATCATCAGTACAAAGAGAAGAACGCAAACCGGTTGAGGAGATGAGCTTCCCCCTGATCCGAGCATTGAAACTCCGCCCGGGAAGGGTTTTCCTGGCAGAGGGCGGTTCCCAGTACGGGAAATACCTCCTCGCTGCAAGTGAAAGGGGAGTATTCTGGCTGGAGTTTAACAGAACCCTCCGTGATGGCGCCGTCAGAAAACTCATAGATCAATCAAACGGCCGAGTCATATATAATGACTTCCCTTTCCCTCAGGCCATAGCATGGCTCGGAGAATTCTTCCAGGGCGGTAAATCCCCCTTTCCCGCACCAATTGACTTAAACACCGGCACCGACTTTCAGCGAAAGGTATGGGAGGAAGTTCTCAACATCCCTCACGGCGGCGTCAGCACCTACAGCAGACTGGCCGGCCTTATCGGAACACCCTCCGCCAGAGCCGTGGGCACGGCCAACGGGAAAAACCCGCTCCCCTTTATAGTCCCCTGCCACAGGGTAGTCAGAGCGGACGGCTCAATGGGCGGTTACGGCATGGGAATACCCATGAAAATAGGGCTTCTGGAGATGGAAGG
>JAUXIQ010000386.1 GCA_030620925.1 Nitrospinota bacterium | reverse complement strand
TAGGCCATGGTGCCCGTGGCGTCCTGGGTGAGAGTCTGATCGATGTTAATGGCTATCTCTTCTCCCGGTTTGAGAGCTCCTTCCAGCAGGTGTTCTTCCAGGATTTTGTATGTCAAGCTCAGTCCCATGGGAAACCTCCTCTCTTTATATATAACGTTTCAAAAAGCCTCTTTGGGAAGAGAAAATACGCGGAT
Source organism: Nitrospinota bacterium (assembly GCA_030620925.1). Classification (GTDB taxonomy): domain Bacteria; phylum JAUXIQ01; class JAUXIQ01; order JAUXIQ01; family JAUXIQ01; genus JAUXIQ01. The sequence goes on along the minus strand of JAUXIQ010000386.1, from coordinate 2,721 downwards.
TTTTCGTTTAATTTAAAATATATATCGTTTCATGTCCAGGCAATTCTCTAAAACGGGCCGGGCCGGATTGATAAATGAAATTGACTTTTGAGCCCTGTATCATACAATCCATAGAGTAAACGAAGAGACGAGGGGATACGAAGACCTGCTTTTATCCTACTATTGCCCTTGATGTGACAATACCTCGGTTTGGGAGGTCGAGTGTACATGGTTCCTTCGGCGGGCGATGAATCCATCCTGACTAAAGAAGAACTGGTCTCCTTCCTTAAGACGGTCCCACTGTTCAAAAAATTGTCTTCAGATACCCTGGAGGCGCTCTCGGAGAAGTGTGTCTTTCGGAAATTCGATGCGAGGCAGACCATTCTGGAGGAGAACGTTAAGGGGGCCTCGCTCTACATTGTCCATTCCGGCGAGGTGGAAGTTTCCAAGCAGGGAGATGAAGGCACATTCATGGCCTTGAACAGGCTGGGCAGAGGCGATTATTTCGGAGAAATGTCCCTGATGACCGGAGAAGCCACTTCCGCCCGGATCGCCTCCGCTACCGACTGCGAAATCGTCGTCATCTCCAGGGAAGACTTCGGCGAGCTGTTGAGCCGCTACCCTGAAATGTATCAGATGTTGGTGGTGACCCTTTCCTCGCGGCTGCTCCACAAAGAAACAATGGTGAACCAGCTCCTGAACAGGACGAAGCAGGAGTATTACACGGCCCTGATCGGGAAATCGCCCACCTTGAAACAGGCCCTGGCGGAGATAAAGAGGATTTTTTCCCAGAGCCACATCATGCACATCCTCGGAGAAGCGGGGGTGGGCAAAGAAGCCACCGCCTACCTGGCTCACAAAGAAAGCGACCGCAAGAACAAACCCTTCATAACCATTGATTGCGCTCAGTTCCAGGACGATCAGTGGGGCGAGAAACTTTTCGGCGTTCGATTATACCCGCGAGATGAAGAGTCTATCCGCAGGTTCAGCTACCTAGGCCTGGCCGAGGGGGGGACCGTTGTGTTAAAGAATGTAGACTTGCTTTCCCTTCAGTTGCAGGAGCACTTAAAGGACCTTTTCCAGAGGGGGAGCTTCTCTCCGGCGGGGGACGTCGACGTAAAACTCATCACCACTTCCAGGACGCCCCTGGAGACCAAGGCCGGACGCGGCGACTTCGACCAGGGGCTCTATTCCATGCTGGAGGACCTGACAGTAGAGATACCGTCGCTGAGGGAGAGGAAGCGTGATATCCCGGAGCTGATCAATCATTTCGTGGAGAAACATTCGGCGCGGATGAACAAGTCGGTGCGTGGCGTGGATAACGAGGTCATGCAGAGCCTGGTCTCTCACGGCTACTTGCTGAGCAACATCCGGGAGCTCGAGGAGATCATAGAGAGGAGCATCATACTCACCGACGGTGAGACAATAAGGATCGAACACCTTTTCTTCGGTCAACCGGCCAGTGAGTCCAGGGGGGTCTACGACTTTTTTCAGCTCGGATTCCTGCGTACGGTGGTCAGCAGGCGTATCTGGCCGCTGGTTTTTCAAATATCGGCTGCCGCCGTTTTCATAGGCATCTTCTATTCTCTCTTCTCTATTCCTTCGCAGGGAAGCCTAAACAAGGGGCTTGTGCTGGCATGGGCCTTGTGGTGGCCGGCGCTCATCTTCTCGTTGTTCTGGCTGGGGCGCGCCTGGTGCGGCGTGTGCCCAATGGGTTTCGCCTCCGGTCTGGTTCAGAAAATCTTTCACTTCTCGTCGCCCGGCCCATCGTTTTTCAAGAAGTACGATTTCATTATTTTGACCGCCGGTTTCCTCCTGATCATCTGGCTGGAAGAAGTTACGAACATGCGTTATTCGCCCATCTACACGGCTTATCTGCTCTTGGCCATCACGTTGGGCGCCGTCATATCGGGGGTCGTCTTCGAGAGGGAGTTCTGGTGCCGCCATATGTGCCCCCTGGGGGGGATGGTCGGCCTGTTCGCACGGACCTCCATCCTGGAGCTGCGTGCGAATACCGCGGTGTGCGTCAACAAGTGCACCACCCACGATTGCTATACGGGTAGCGGCTCAGAGCCAAGCTGTCCCATGTTCCAGCACCTCATGTTTAAAGACTCCAACCAGCACTGCAAACTTTGCTGCCAGTGCGTGGCCAGTTGCCCCAACGACGTGGTGCAACTGAACCTGCGGGTGCCGGGGCAGGAAATCTGGAGCTCCGACTACAGCGGCAACAGGATGAATATTTTCGTGGCCGCGATTTTCGGGGCGCTGATAGCCATACTGGTCTTTCAGAGAAGCCTCTACTCACCGGGGCAGCCGCACGACACGCTAACGTTTACCATCTATTTTGCGGGCGCCGTTCTGGGGGCCGTATTTCTCTTTCAGCTGCTGGCGGCGGTTTCGATCAAAGGGGATGATAAGCTGCTGACAGGGGCCAGGAGGAACTTTCATTTCAATTACCTTCCCCTCCTGCTGGGGACTTTTGCCGCGTACCAGAGCCGGTTCCTGATGGGTCTGGAGGAATCGACGATCAGGCTGGAATTAATACCTCTGCTGCTGAACAGGTCGGCTGTGGAGTGGCCGGCGCTGCCCGTCATTCAGGCGGTGTTCCTGGTTCTGGGACTGCTCTTTTCCCTCTATGCGCTGGGGAGGGTGAGCGATCGTATAATAAATGAAGGGGGGAGCGTCAACAGGGTGTATTGGGTCGCCAATACCGTGCTGATGGGGGTTTACGCAGGAAGCGTG
>JAUXIQ010000081.1 GCA_030620925.1 Nitrospinota bacterium | reverse complement strand
TGCTCATGGCGGGCAGCAGCGAGGCGCGAGAGGTGCTCTCCGCGCTGTTGAAAGATGTTGATAGGGTGCTGGTCACCACCGCCACCGACTACCCTTACCCTCTGGATTCCGATAACAGGGTGGAGATGCGGCAGGGGAGGCTGGACAAGGAGCTGATGGTTGGTTTGATCCGTTCCGAAGGCGTAAGCTGTCTGGTGGATGCCACCCATCCCTTCGCGGCGGAGGCTTCCTCTAACGCCATGAAGGCGTGTCGGGAAGCGGCGATACCTTATATACGGTTCGAGCGCAAGGGGTTGCCTCTTCCCCAGTCGGACTTAGTTCACTGCGTGGAAAATGTTGAAGCGGCGGCCCGTCTATCCTGCTGTTTGGGGGAGACGATATTCCTTTCCACGGGTACCAAAGACCTGGAAGTCTTCTGCCGGATGACCGGCGAGAAAGGCCGAAAGCTCATCGCCCGCGTGCTGCCTTCCGCGAAGTCGATGGAGAGATGCTTGCAGGCAGGTATCGAGCCGGACGACATCATCGCCATGAAAGGACCTTTTTCCACTCGTATGAACGCCGTCCTGTGGAGCGAGCTGAATGTAGATGTGGTAGTTGCAAAGGAAAGCGGCGAAGAGGGTGGCCTTGGAGAAAAGGCGGAAGCCGTGCAGGAGCTGGGCATCCACCTGGTGGTGGTGAAGAGGCCGGTGTTAGACTATCCCGTCTGTTTCCAGGAGGCGGAATCGCTTCGCAGCTACCTCCGGGAGCAGCGCATTATCTGAAATCCCGGAATGACGTTTTTATATTCTCCATGTTCCTTAATTAGACCCTCAGAAGTTTAAAGCAGTCAAAACATTTCCTCATAGAGGCGTTTTTACCTTAAAAAATAGGGTTTTCCACGATTTAAGTATGTTATAATAAAAGGTAGCATGAGATTGGAAAATATGTTGACATAATCACACTCAAGTATTATATTTCTGATGAACTCACTTTTGTATCTAATGCTATAAATGCGTTAAGGAGGATTCAAATGGGTAAGATGATTGGCATAGACCTTGGCACCACCAACTCCGCAGTGGCCGTTATGGAAGGTGGAGACGCCACGATTATAACCAATCCGGAAGGAGGGCGTACCACCCCCTCGGTGGTCGCTTTCACCAAAGAGGGTGAGAGGCTGGTAGGGCAGGTGGCGAAGCGCCAGGCCATAACCAATCCCGAGAATACCGTCTATTCCATTAAAAGGTTTATGGGGCGGAGGTTCATGGAAGTCCCTGAAGAGATAACCATGGTTCCTTTTAAGGCCATAGAGGCATCTAACGGTGACGCCAAGGTGAAGGTGGGGGATAAGGAATATTCACCTCCTGAAATATCAGCCATGATACTTCAGAAGTTGAAGCAGGCCGCTGAGGAGTATCTCGGCGAGACGATAACCGACGCGGTGATAACCGTCCCCGCATATTTCAACGATAGCCAGCGTCAAGCGACTAAGGACGCGGGCCGCATCGCCGGATTGGACGTAAAGCGCATTATTAACGAGCCGACGGCGGCGGCGCTCGCCTATGGACTGGATAAGAAAAAGGATGAGACTATCGCCGTTTTCGATTTCGGCGGCGGCACGTTCGATATATCCATCCTGGAGGTGGGAGACAACGTGGTGGAAGTCAAGGCCACCAACGGCGACACCCACCTGGGAGGCGACAACCTCGACCAGCGGGTAATCAACTGGATGATAGCTGAATTCAAGAAGGACCAGGGTATAGACCTTAGCAAGGATAAAATGGCTCTCCAGAGGCTTAAAGAGGCGGCGGAGAAGGCCAAAATGGAGCTTTCCACCACCTCCGAAACGGATATAAACCTGCCCTTCGTCACTGCCGACTCTTCAGGCCCCAGGCATCTCAACATGAAGCTCACCAGGGCCAAGTTCGAACAACTGGTCATGGACCTCCTGGAGAAAACGCTGGAACCCTGCAGGTCGGCTATCAAGGACGCTGATGTCTCGCCTTCGGATATAGATCAGATTGTGATGGTGGGAGGGTCCACCAGGATACCCAAGGTTCAGGAACTGGTAAAGGAACTTTTCGGCAAAGAGCCCCACAAAGGTGTGAACCCTGACGAGGTGGTGGCCGTTGGTGCGGCCATACAGGCCGGTGTCCTGGCGGGGGATGTTAAAGACGTCCTGCTGCTGGACGTTACGCCCCTCTCCCTGGGTATCGAGACCCTGGGCAACGTGGCAACCGCACTCATTGAGCGAAACTCCACCATACCCACCAGGAAGAGCCAGATTTTTTCCACCGCCGCCGACAACCAGACCAGCGTGGAGATTCACGTGCTGCAGGGTGAGAGGCCTATGGCTTCGGATAATCGGACACTGGGCAAAGTCCATCTGGTAGGCATCCCTTCCGCCCCGCGGGGAATGCCGCAGATAGAGGTAACTTTTGATATAGACGCCAACGGTATCGTAAACGTTTCTGCAAAAGACATGGGGACGAACAAGGAGCAGAACATTACCATAGAAGCTTCCAGCAGGCTCAGCGACGAAGAAGTGAACAGAATGGTCAACGAAGCCGAATCCCATGCCCAGGAGGACAAGAAGCACAGGGAGGCGGTGGATGCCCGCAACGAGCTCGACTCCACCATCTACGTTACCGAAAAGACGCTCAACGAGAACAAGGACCAGATTCCCGAAGACAGCGTGCGGGAAGTTGAGACGGCTTTAGGAGAAGCCCGAAAAGCCCTGGAGAGCGAAGATACTCAGACCATGAACGAGGCCAAAGAACGTTTGCTGCAGGCCTCTCATAAGATAGCCGAAGTCATGTACCAGCAGACGGGAGCCGGTGCCGACGCAGCGGGACCCGAACAGCCGCAAGACGACTCATCCTCCGCAAAGGCCGATGATAACGTGGTGGACGCTGAGTTCGAGGATGTAGAGAAGGATAAGTAAAAGTCGGTTTGCTTACTTATTTCCCAGGGAGACGGGGTAATGGCGCCTACGAGACGATGGGGTTTGATGGGTGATCTTCTCTCCATGCAGGAGAGGATGAATAAACTGTTGGATGATTCTATTACAGGTATCAGCAGCAGGGAGAGGGCTTCTTCTGGGTCGGAGCCCCCTGTGGATATATGTGAGAAAGAGGATTCTTTCATGCTGGAGGCTGATCTCCCCGGGGTGTCCCTGCAAGAGGTGGAAGTGGAAGTAAAGGACGGAAGTCTGCACATTAAGGGCAGCAGGGCTCCGCAGGAAGATGCTCCATCGGAGATTTTTCTCAGGCAAGAGCGCTCTTCAGGGGATTTCCACCGTGTTTTCGCCCTGCCTGTCGAAATCGAGCAAGAGAAGGTGAGCGCAAAGCTCAAGAATGGCGTTCTGACGGTGGTCGTTCCCAAAAAAGAGGTTGCGAAATCTCGGCAGATAACCGTGGATATTCAGTAACAATATGTAATAAGCGCGGGGGATATGCCTTCTCCGTGATCCACTCTTTAGAGAACCCGAATGAGCGGGATGAGATATGCCTGAAAAGGTGGATTACTATAAGCTCCTGGGTCTTAGTAAGAAAGCCTCCAGGGCGGATGTCAAAAAGGCCTATGCCAAGCTGGCCCGGAAATATCATCCCGACGTAAACCCGGAAGACGAGGAGTTAGCGGGTAGATATCACGCCATAACCGAAGCCTACGGTGTGTTGTCTGATGCTAAGGACAGGAAAAAATACGACAGGCTTGGCCACGCCGCCTATGTTGCCGGGCTGAAGAGCGAACAGGGGGGTGAAGATACAGGGATTGAAGATGCCGGTTCCCTCGAAGAAGAAACGGATATTCTGGATGAGATACTGAGCGGTGTGGAAGAAGATGAACACCGGTTCGCCGGCGGCAGGGATCTGGAGCAAACCCTGGAGCTGACCCTGTTGGAAGCGGTTAAGGGTTCGGTGAAAGACGTTAAAGTTGAGCGGCGGGTTCCGTGCGCTAACTGCTCTGATTCTAAGAATATATTTGAGGTCAACGAGTCGTGCATCCTGTGCGGCGGCAGCGGTTTCGAAAAGATAACCGAGGAGATGAGGGTGAGGGTGCCGGCGGGCACCGATTCGGACAGGAAGATACGAGTTAAGGGGAAGGGGATGCCGGGAGGAGAGGGTAACCCAAAAGGGGACCTTTATTTGACCCCGACAATCGAACCTCATGAATATTTTTGGCGACAGGGAAGCGACCTTTTAATGGAGCTTCCCATTTCTTATTATGAAGCATGTTTGGGGGCCAAAATTGATGTTCCCACTATGGACGGCTGGGTAGTGCTCACGGTTCCTCCCGGAGTTCAGAACGGCCAGAAGCTGCGCCTCAAAGGCAAAGGGGTCAAATCGAGGAGGAAGAAGGAGCGGGGCCATCAGTTCGTGGTGATAAAAGTAATCCTGCCGGAGACGATGGACCTCAATGAGCGATCCCGGCTCGAAGCGCTCCAGTTGGAATACCCGCACAACCCCCGCGAAGGGCTGGACTGGGGACTTGAAGCACGGTGATATAATTATAATATATGGATAGTTATAGGTATATAGTTAAACTGATAGATGAAGTCTGAATAAGTTTGCAGGGTGAAGATAAAAGATGAGCAATCAGGTTAAGACAACCCTCCTCCTGGCCAGCCTTACAGCCATCATTCTGCTTATCGGCCACGCGCTGGGCGGGCAGAAAGGGATGCTGATGGCCTTTTTCTTCGCCCTGGTGATGAACCTCGTCAGTTACTGGTATTCGGACAAGATCGTCCTCAGAATGTACCGCGCCCGGCCCGTCACCAGGGATGATGACCCTTACCTGTACAACACTGTCAGAAACCTGGCCATGCGGGCGAATATGCCGGAGCCTCGCCTCTACGTTATACCTCAAGACAGCCCCAACGCCTTCGCCACAGGTCGCAACCCGGCCAACGCCGCCGTAGCCGTGACGGAAGGGGCTCTGAATTTGTTGGACAAGCGCGAGCTGGAGGGTGTCCTGGCCCACGAACTATCCCATGTGAAGAACCGCGACATATTGGTGAGCACCATTGCCGCCAGCCTGGCCGGCGCCATCATGATAATAGGCACCTGGCTCAGGTGGACGGCCTTTTTTGGGGGTCTCGGCGGGGACGACGATGATGGCGCGGGAGGCATAGGTCTTCTGGCCATTGCAATTCTGGCCCCCATAGCGGCGCTCATAATCCAGTTGGCCATTTCGAGGTCAAGGGAATACCTGGCGGACAGCACGGGCGCACGCCTGGCAGGCACTCCTCGCGGCCTGGCTAAAGCATTGGAGAAGCTGCACAACTACTCGCGGCGGGCGCCCATGACTTCCGCAAACCCCTCCACCGCCCACATGTTCATTGTGCATCCCTTCAGCGGGGGCGGATTGACGGCGCTTTTCAGCACCCATCCCCCAATTGAGAAACGCATCCAGAGGCTGATGGAGATGCACGGGTAGGGGATAGTTTCAGAAAGAAACCATTTAATCAGTATGCGCGATAGCGGTGCTGGAAGCTTTTCTTATTAACAATTTTATGGTCATGGATAACGATAGTGTTCATAGGGGCGGCATCCTGCCGTCCTTATATTTAGTTACTGTTGGTTATTACAAAAAGTTTGAGTTGAAAAGATGAATAAGAAAAAAGAAGATAACAACCCGAAAGAAGAGCGGGAAGAGTCCGAAGAGCCTTCTTTCACAGTCAGCGACAGGAGACGCGGGGTGCTCCGTGAAGGAGATGAAGGGGAAGCGCCGCCTGCCGAAAAACAACGACTCCCGACGTATCTCGAACAGCTCCAGGCTCAGCTGGAGGAGAAGGACCGCAAACTCAGGGAGTTCATGGACAGGGTGGAGCAGGAGAACGCGGGCTTCAGGGAGCGGTTGAACCGAGAGTCGGAGCGCCGCATGGAGCAAGCCAGGACCGAGCTGATACTGGAATTTCTCCCCGTGCTGGACAACCTGGAGCGGGCCATCGCCTCCGCCGAAGAGCACGGACCCGACGACAACCTTCTTGAAGGCATAAAGATGGTGAACGATCAGTTCCTGGGGCAACTGAAAAAGGAAGGTGTTGAACGGGTTGTAGTGGTAGGCGAGCCGTTCGACCCCTCGGTTAGCGAGGCGTTGGGGACAGTTCCCACCAGTGACCCTGAAGAAGATAACAGGGTATCGGACGAGCTTGAGAAAGGGTATACTATAAACGGTAAGCTGTTGCGGCCGGCCAAAGTCCGGGTGCGCAGACTCACCGTAGAGTAGGGGCGGGTTTGATCCCGCGTGCCGCGGGAACGCCCCTACGGTTGGGAGACGTCACGGTTTGCCTGAAATCGTTATTGATAACAGATGAAGGTATAATTGTTGGTTTGATAGGTTAAACGCTTTTGAAGCGTGTCTCTGAATCTGTGGAGTTGTAGACCGAGGCAATGACAAAGAGAGACTATTACGAAATTCTGGGGGTCAGTCGGGAGATGGGTGCCGATGAGCTGAAAAAGGCATACCGGCAGAAGGCCATGGAATACCATCCCGACCGCAACCCCGAGGACGGAGGGGCCGAAGAGAAGTTCAAGGAGGCCGCCGAAGCCTACGAGGTGCTCAAAGACCCGCAGACCAGGCAGATATACGATACTTACGGGCACGAGGGTCTCAAAGGCGCCGGTATACACGAGTTCACGGGGTTCGATGACGTCTTTTCCAGCTTCAGCGACATTTTTGAGAACTTCTTCGGCTTCGGAACAGGTCGCAGGGCCAGGAGCAGACCGCAGGCCCGGCCCGGCAACGACCTCCGCTACGATCTGAACATAACCCTTGAGGACGCGGCTTTCGGCAGGGACGAGGAGATCGAGATAGAGCGATACGAGAACTGTATCCAATGCAAGGCAACGGGAATAGAACCCGGCACCGAGCCGGAGACCTGCAATACATGCGGCGGCCATGGACAGGTTACACAGCAAAGAAGTTTTCTGACCATCAGCACCACCTGCCCTTCGTGCCGGGGGCGGGGTAGAATCATCAGAAACCCCTGCACCGGGTGCAGAGGGGCGGGGAAAGTGATGCGCAGCAAGAAGGTTAAGGTGAAAATACCGGCGGGAGTGGACGAAGGTATGCGGCTGCGCGTCTCCGGCGAAGGGGAGGAGGGCGACCGTGGCGCCCCGACCGGCGACCTCTACGTCTTCTTGCACATGGAGCAGCATCCCTTTTTCGTAAGAGAAGAGGATGACCTTATCTGCCAGATACCCATATCCTTCTCCCAGGCTGCCCTGGGGGAGGAGATAGAAATCCCCACCCTCGATTCCTCGCAGAGTATAAAGATTCCCGGAGGTACTCAGACTGGTGGTAAATCCAGGATAAAAGGAGCGGGTATACCCCACCTGCGGAGAAACGGCAGCGGGGACCTTTTCGTTCAGTTCATCGTCAAGACGCCCACCAAACTCACCAGGAGACAGGAAGAGCTTCTCCGGGAATTCGCCGAAGAAGAGGAAAAGCATCATAAAGACAAAGCTAAAAACCGGAAGAAGAAGAGAGAAAAACTGTCATCTCAAGCTAACTATGGGAGGCCGCCGGTATGGATGAGGATAAAGAGGAAAAGGGATTTACCATAAGCGACAAGCGCTTCTCAGCGAGGAAGGAAGACGAAACTTCCGCGGAACCGGCGGAAAAAACTGAGGAGCCTGCTCCGTCGGCGGAAAGCGGGCCTGAGCCGGACGAAGAAGAGGCCACCGGGGAGGAACCGCAAGCCCAGGAGCAGGAAATCCCTCAGATCAATTTTCTCACCTTTCTCCTTTCGTTGAACAACTCCGCCCTTTTCCATCTCGGCGAGCTGAAAAATC
>JAUXIQ010000005.1 GCA_030620925.1 Nitrospinota bacterium | reverse complement strand
CGCCCGAAGCTTTCGCCCTTTCCAGGGCGGGCCTGATCTCTCGCGGGTCGGTGACGTATTCGGCGTGCCCTCCGAAAGCCTCCACCATCTTTTCGTAGCGGCCGAAGCCCAGCTCCCTGCCCGGTATATCCCAGCGTCCCTCCCCGCCTGCAGTCCATCCCCCGTTGTTGCTTATAACCACCATAATGGGGAGGTTATTGCGTATAGCGGTGTCCATCTCAAATCCGTTGAGACCGAACGAGCCGTCACCGGTAAGCACCACTACCTGGCCGTCGGGCCGGGCCAGCTTGGCGGCCACCCCGAAAGGCAGGCCCACGCCGATGCAGCCGAAAGCCCCCGGGTTCAACCGGTGCCTCGGATAATAGACGGGAATGGATTGACGGGCGTAGTTCAGTATCTCGTGCCCGTCCACTATCAGCGTGGCGTCATGGTCCATGAAATCGCTTATTTCCTTGCAAAGCCTGAGCGGATGAACGGGTATCTTTTCGGAGTTAAGGAGGGGGGTCAACTCTTCCCTGTTGGTTGCATCCTTTTCGCGCAGCGTTTTGATCCAGGGGGAATCGTCTTCCACGTGCACGGCGCCCGCAGCCTCTTCTAAAAGCTGCGTGATCACTTGCCGGGCGTCTCCCACCAGAGGAACGTCCACGGCCCGATTATGACCAATCTCCTCAGGGTCTATGTCTGCGCGTATTATTTTCGCCCTGGCGTTGAAGCGCGGCGGCTGCCCGAAGGCCATGATGAAGCTGAACCTCGTGCCCACCACTAAAAGGGCGTCCGCCTCGCTGAAGGCCAACGAACGGGCGGCGATGAAAGAGCGCTTGTGGTCTTCAGGGATAATCCCCCTGGCCAGGGGGGTGGTGAAAAGGGGCAGGCCGGTCTCATCCACCAGACGGGCCAGCTCGTCTTCCGCCCCCGACCAGAGTACCCCGCTCCCCGCCACTATCAGCGGTCTCTCGGCCCGTTTAAGTATTTCAACCGCCGATTCCACCATAACGGGGTCGGCCTGGGGTCGGCCAGCCGTCTCAGGAAAGGGGGGAAGCTCCACCCTGCTACGATCCACTTTGCTGTAAATTATGTCCCAGGGAAGATCGAGGTAAACCGGACCCGGCTTTCCGCTCACCGCCTTGCGAAACGCGGTGCGCACCAGCTCGGCTATCCTGCCGCCCTCCTGCACCTGCTCAGCCCATTTGGTGACGGGCTTTAGCATGGCCACCTGGTCGATATCCTGAAACGCGTAGGTCCCGGCGCGAACCAGCGGGCTCGAGCCGCCGATGTAGACCACGGGAGCTCCGTCAACGAAAGCGTTGGCGATGCCGGTGGCGGCGTTGGTGGTGCCGGGCCCCGAACAGGTGAAACAGACTCCCGGCCTGCCCGTGACCCTGCTCCAGCCGTGGGCCATCATGGCCGCTGCCTGCTCGTGGCGGACATCCACCGCCCTTATTCCCATCTCCATGCAAGCCTTTACTACCGGAGTGATGGGGCCGCCCATGAGAAAGAAGACGGTGTCCACTCCCTCCCTTTTCACTGCCTCGGCAGCCAGCATGTACCCGCGAACCTCATCCATCAGTTACCGCTCCCCGGGTGAGAAAGGTCAAACAAAGGCCCCTAAACGTTCCTTTTCTTTAAACAGAATACGCGGCGGTAGGCTTTTTCCCTGCTGAAGCGGGTACGCCCTGCCCCGCAGGGGGCAGCCCCCCGGCAGGCCTCTACATAGTACGGCGCTTCAGCGCCCGGCTTAGACGATTATCGAAATCCTTCACATCTTGGACTTAAGCGACAGGGCTTCGGCCATGACCCGCTGCAAGCTATCCATTTCGAAGGGCTTGGTGATAACCAGGTCCACCCCTTCCCTCTTCATTTTATCTTCTTTAAGCTCCATGTGCCAACCGGTAATCATAGCTACCGGGGTCTTGGGGCTTATCTGTTTTATAGCCCTGGCCACTTCCCATCCATTCATATCCGGCATCCCCAGATCGGTGAACACCACATCGTACTTCTTTTTATCGAACTTCTCCAGGCCTTCTTTTCCGCTTCCCGCCGTGCTTACTTCATGCCCCATGGCGCTCAGCGAGTCCGATAGGGCATCGAGTATTCCCTGCTCATCATCTATAATTAAAACTTTTGCGCTGTGATGAATCTCGGAGACAACCTCGGTGGCAGCCTCCTCATCCTTTCTCTCGCTTAACGGGAGTCTCAGGGTGAACACGGTGCCCTGGCCTTCCACGCTATCCACCAGTATTTCGCCTCCGTGCCGAGAGATGATTCCATAAGATACGCTCAACCCCAGGCCGGAGCTGCTGAACTCTTTGGTGGTGAAAAAGGGGTCGAAGACCCTTTGTTGTACCTCCGGGGACATACCTATACCCGTATCGGCGAAGGTCATCACCGCCTCGTTATTATCCATTTTGGTCTCGATGATAATCTTCCCCCCCCGGGGCATGGCATCCAGGGCGTTGAAAATCAGGTTGGTTATAACTTCCCGCAGCTCAGCAGGATTACCCGATACAGGCATCGTATCCCCCAACCTGACGTCCATTTCCACAGGATGTCCTTCGCGTTCAGATTGTACTTTCCAGCGCGGTCTGGTGGCTTCCACCACATCACTCAGCACTTGATTCAAATCCACGTAAATGAAAGTCTCATCCTTGCGAACCCGGGCGAACTCTTGCATGCGTTGAACCGTCTGGGCGCCATCCTTGGCGGCTTGCTCTATGGCGTTAATTCTCCTCAACGCTTTAGTGTCTTTACCCATGCTTCTGAGCAGGAGTTGGGCGTTGGCCAACACGATGGCCAGTATGTTATTAAACTCATGGGCGACACCGCTGGCCATCTGACCCAGTACGGCCAGGCGCTCCGCCCGCTCCATCTGTCTGGTGTGAAGCGCTTCCATGGCAGTGCGCGCGGCATAGAGCTGCATAATCATCCGGTTGAAGTTATAACCCAATTCGCCCAGTTCATCCCCTGAGCGGATATCTATGCTCTGAGTAAGATCACCCCGGGCCACCTTCTCGGTGGCCTCCGAAAGGTCTTGAATGGGATGAACTATCCTTCGTACGACAAGAGAGTAAATGATTATGATCAAAGAAAGCATGAATACCATCATGAGCACCACCTGCAGAGTCAGCTGCTTCCGGGCCATGAGGAGATCGCTCATAGGTACTGAAAGAGCATAGACACCTTTAGCATTCAAGTTCACAATGTGAGGCTTAAATATTATCTTCTGGGGGTTGCCTCCGCAGTTCAGGGTAATCGTGCGATCAGAGAACTCTTTTATAACAGAAGCGCCCAGCCGGTTAACAAACACCTCTCTGATTCGTTCCACGCATGCAGAATCCTTCAGCGTGGACAATACGGAGCCGTCGCTGTAAAAGAAGTAAAGGTCGGCTCCCGTCTTATTCTTAATATTATTAAGAAAATCTTCATCGATCTCATGGGTGGCAAGCACCACCTCTGTTATGCCCTCCTTCCTCTCCACGGGAGAAACTCCCACCATGGCCATGTAAGGGGTGTTCTTCCTGTTCAGCTCCAATACGCCGGTGGCTCTGATGCCCAGGTAGCCTTTCTGAATCAAAATCTGCCGAGCATCCTCGAACTTAAATTTGCTCCTGTAAATATTTATTTTTATCCCCTCCCGCTCCAGCGATTCCAGAAGGTAGATGAGCATGGAGCGTCCGGTGGGGGTGCCCGAAATCTGGCGAGAGAGCTTAACCATGTCGGCCATAAACTGGGAATAGAAAGCCACTTTCTCTTCCTGCTCCATCAGTATCTGGGAAAAAAGGTTGTCGTTGTTTTCCATATACTCACTGGCGCGCGATTCAATGCTGCCGGTGATTATTTTGGAAGATACCAGAACTGTTATCACCCCTATGGTGACCGTCATTATCACCGCAGGGATTAAAATCCTGGCGTGAATGCCTTTTCTCAAAGGAGGTAATTTGAAGACAGCCATCGATTCTCACCGCAGAACTTAATGTGAATACCCCCGCTCCACCATCATGGGTATGATTAGACTCCGGCGAGCGGATTCCTTCCCAGACCCCTTAACCTTGATATAATCCGGAGCAGAGGCAATCCTCGCCCCGCCTCACTGGAACGCCTCTATAACCCGCCCGATACCCCGGGCAGGTGCACAACCCTGTGAAAAGGTCAATTCTCGATCAGTTGCGGTTTAAATCGATCCCCAACTTTTTTAGACTCTCATAGAGTTCGCGATAGTCCTCGTCGGTGGTCTTCACAAATCGGTCAGCGCCGAACTGTTCCAGGACCGCCCTTCCTTCTTCCGTATCGTTGAGGTCCAATAATGCTCTTCGCAGACTGTTTTCCAGCCCGTCCCACCTTCCTCTATGAAATATCTTCCCTTCCGACTGTTGACCGGTTCGCAGAGCGTGACAGTTATAACACTTTATGTCTATATCCTTACGTATGGTAAGAGCGTTCTCAGGCGCGGGGAAACCGGTGGCCAGGATGCTAATTTCCTCTTTCAGCCGGGGTATTTCCTGAGCCAACTTGTAAAAGATCAAATCCTTGGCCGCAGCGGCATCCACTTCCCCGTTAAGGACCTTTAAGATGGCATCATCATGGCTGCCTACGTAGACTATATCTCCAAGGAACGCCTCTAAGTTATCCACCCCGTACTTTTTCAAGTAGAGTTTGGGAAATATCTCTCCGGCAGTGGTAGCCTCAATCATAGCCAAACTCCGCCCTTTAAGGTCTTTCCAGCTTTTTATACCACTGTCTTTGCGCGTAAAGATGAGTCCCCTGTACTGGGAAACACCGTTTTTCTCCGGTCGGGCGATGGCGGTCACGCCGACCTTGGTCTGGGCCAGCGCATAGGTTAAACTGCCTAAGAATGCGGCGTTCACCTTCCCGGCCATAAACTCCTCAACCACCTGCTCATAACTGGGTAGATGCTTCAGCCTGATGCGCACCTGGCTGCCCAGCCTGCGATACAAATAGTGTATCAACGGCCTGTATCTCTCCTCCTGCCTTAACACGCTTCGCTCGGGAATGGTCGCTATGACCAGCGTCATGATCACCGGCGCATACCCGGCGTTCTCTATTATCTTGCTCCCCTCTTCGCTGTAGACAAAATTGACCAACCGCATGGTCTGCTTGCTGGGGGATGGGCTCAGCACAAAACCGAAAGGTCTGAAATACTTGTACTTCTGGTTCTCCACGTTGGCCAGACTGGGGCTCACCCCGTCAATCTTCAAAATATTTAAATTCAGGTTCTCGCGGATTATATCCGCAAGAGAAGTGTAGCCGATGGAGTGGGATATGGTCTTGAGGGATTCATTCATCTGCCAGGGGCGCTCCAGCGACATAACATCTGAAGAGATAACCAGGTCTTTCCCGAACAGCAGTCCCCTTAAGGTTATTTTGGGTGAAGTATGTTCGGGCCTGTCGATAACCACGATATTCGTGTCAGACCCACCCACTTCCTTCCAGTTAGTTATCTTGCCGGAGTAAATATCCTTTATCTGCCGGCTCGTGAGGTTGTCGACATTAACCGAGTGATGGGTGGCGAAAACCAGCACGTCGTTGGCTAAATGGAGGAACCTCATTTTAAACTGTTCCTCCTCGGAGGTAATGGTCCTCGAGAGTACCCCTAAATCGACTTCCCCTTTGTAGGCGCTGGATAATCCCCCTCTGGAATGGGTTTCGAGGAGAAACTTAATCTTCACGTTGGGATTTTTTTCCATATACTCATGAGCGACGATCTTCATAAGCGGAATGGCGGAGGCTGAACCGCTTATCCTCACATCTTCTTTAACATCCCTCCGTTCGGCCTGGGTGAAAACTTTTTTATTGAAAAAACCGACTCCGGCAAACCAGATTACCGCCACCACAGAGGCGACGGCTATCAGAACTACTATTAAAATTTGATACTTGCGATCACTCATCCTTTTCATCCGCTCCGTTTATATCCCATTGATCACTCTCTTTGAACCTCATTGGTAAGAATAACAACTGCTATGCCGTACCCTGGACGATGTGGCTCCCCGCAACGAACTCTTTATCCGCCAGCACATCCATCAGATAAGGGATGTTGGTCTTTATCCCCTCGATATACGTCTCTTCCAGGGCCCGGATCATTTTCTGGATGGCTTCATGTCTATCCCGTCCTTTTACTATAATCTTTGCGATAAGAGAATCGTAAAAAGGGAGTACATAGCAGTCGGTATGTAACAAGCTGTCCACACGCACGCCGTTGCCTCCCGGCAGATGAAGGGCTGATATTTTTCCGGGCTGGGGCACGAAGTCCACCGGATCCTCCGCGCAAACGCGGCATTCAATGCTGTGCCCCCGGGCGCCCATGTGCCGCTGGTCGAGGGACAGCTCCTCACCGGCGGCCACCCTGATCTGTTCCTTGACCAGGTCCACGTCCAGGACCATCTCGGTAACCGAGTGTTCCACCTGGATTCGGGTGTTCATCTCCAGAAAATGGAACTCACCCTTATAGTCCAGCAGAAACTCAATGGTACCCGCGCTCACGTAACTCACTGTTTTGGCTGCCTTCACCGCGGCACGACCCATCTCAGCCCTCAGTTTATCATCAAGTGCCGGCGAAGGGGACTCTTCGATGAGCTTCTGATGGCGGCGCTGCACGGTGCAATCCCGCTCGCCCAGGTGAATGATATTTCCCTGCAGGTCACCCAGGATCTGAAATTCAATATGCTTGGCCCTGGAGGCGTATTTTTCCAGATAGAGCCTCGGGTCGCCGAAAGCCGCCTGCGCCTCTGATTGGGCGGTGGCCAGATTGTTCTTAAGGCTGTGCGCGTTATGACATACCCTCATCCCCCGCCCGCCTCCACCGGCGGTTGCCTTGATGATGAGGGGGAAACCGATATCATCCGCCGTCTCCAGTAGTTCATCGGTGTCCTCAACGCCGCCCGGGCTTCCAGGCAGCACCTTCACCCCCGCCTCTGACATCATCTTCCTGGCGTTGGCCTTATCTCCCATGGATCTGATGATGTCCGGCGGGGGGCCGATGAATTTTATCTTGCACGATTCGCACATTTCAGCGAAATCAGCATTCTCGGCCAGAAAGCCGTAACCGGGGTGAATGGCTTCACAATCGGTAATTTCAGCGGCGCTGATGATGTTACTGGCATTCATGTAGCTCAGGTTACTCTCCGCGGGGCCCACGCAAACCGCCTCGTCCGCATAACGCACGTGAAGCGCTTCTTTATCGGGCAGGGAGTATATGGACACCGTTCCGATGCCCATCTCTTTACAGGTGCGTATTATACGCAGGGCGATTTCGCCGCGGTTGGCTACCAGGATTTTGTTGAATACCCGATTACGTTTCGCTGCAGACATGGTTCAGGAAAGCTCTATAATGAAAAGAGGGTCTCCATAGCCCACCGGTTGACCATTCTCCACCAGGACAGACTTGACTCGACCCTTCACTTCAGATTCTATCTCGTTCATCACCTTCATAGCTTCGATAATGCACAGCACCTGGCCTTTCTCCACCGTATCGCCATCCCCCACGAAGGGGTCGGCTTCCGGGCTCGAGGCCCTGTAAAACGTTCCCACTATGGGCGATTCCACGGTTACGTAGTCCCCTTCTCCCAGAATCTCTCCCTGCTCCGGCTGAGTTTTTTGAAAAGGTGAGGGTGCCGGCATGTCTTGCTGAGCGGTCGGCACAGGATTTATGCGCGCCTCCGCTTCCGCCCTTCTCAGCCTGAGGCGCACTCCCTCGTTCTCATACTCTACTTCCACGAAATCCTTTGTTTCCAGGAATTCAACGAGCTCTTTCAGTTTCTCTAAATCCATCACCCCACCATGACCTTAATTGTTAAAAGGAGACCGCCGGCCGGTCAGGCTCTCCGCTTCTGAACATCGGGGCTCCAGCCGGTCTACGATAATAATTCATCAACACTCTATCCTGTTATTGTGCCGAGGGAGGATTTCACAATCATAAAATCCCCGTGGCATCTATTTTGCCCTTTCCACGTATTCGCCGACCCTGGTATCGACTTTTATTATATCACCTTCGTTGATAAACAGAGGCAGGTTTATGGACACCCCCGTCTCCAGGGTGGCCGGCTTCGAGCCCCCCACTGCGGTATCCCCCTTGACGCCCGGTTCCGTTTTCACCACACGGAGCTCGACGAAAATGGGGAGGGATACATCTATGGGCTCACCCTCGTGGTAGAGCACCGTCACATCGACGTTCTCCTGTAAGTACAGCCTGTTTTCCCCCAGCAGGTCTTCCATGAGGAAGACCTGCTCGAAGGTTTCGTTGTCCATGAAACAATACTGCCCCTCACTGTTATAGAGATACTGCATCTTCTTCTCTTCCAGGCGAGGTTCGTCCACCTTCTCGCCGGAGCGGAAGGTGCGCTCCAGCACACGGCCCGTTTTCAGGCTTTTAAGCTTGGTCCTTACGAAAGCCCCTCCTTTACCCGGTTTGACATGGAGAAACTCCACCATGGTGAAGGGTTGGCCGTCTATCTCTATTTTAAGTCCGTTGCGGAAATCGCTGGTTGAAAGCATGGTTCCTCATCATTCTCCCGCCGGCGGCTATTCACTTCCGCCCCTAAACTATCAAAAAATCCTTGGTTACACCCTCGGTCAAAACCTCCGCCCCTTGCCTGGCGACCAGGACCATATCCTCTATGCGCACGCCGCCCCAGTCGGGAATATATATCCCCGGCTCCACGGTTATAACCATGCCTTGCATGAGCCGGTGCGTGTTACCCTGAGCCACACGAGGCTCCTCGTGGACGGATAAACCCACCCCGTGCCCCGTGCTGTGAGTGTAGTATTTCCCGTAAGCCTGTGCCGAAATATGCTCTCTGGCAGCGGCGTCCACATCCTCTACCTTCACGCCCGGGCGGACGGCCTCGATGGCTTTCTGTTGTGCTTCAAGTACTATCTGATATATCTCACGCTGTCTCCCGGTGGGCTTCCCCACCACGCAGGTTCGCGTACAGTCGCTGTAATATCCCTTCCATCGCCCCCCGCAATCGATGGTAACCATCTCACCCTTCCTGACCTTCTTGTCCGTGGCTATCCCGTGGGGGAGCGCCCCCCTCTTTCCGCTGGCCACGATGAAATCGAAGGAGTTCTTCTCAGAACCAGAGAGCTTGAATCGATGTTCCAGCTCCACAGCTACTTCCCACTCAGTCGTCCCGGGTCTTATAGAGCCCATCACATCTTCAAGCGACTTCTCCACCAGACCAGCAGCGCCCCGCAGGGCATCTATCTCACCGCCATCTTTGACCATACGCAGTTCCTCCACCAATCCTCCGGTGGAGCGCACGGTGTGAACTTTCACCGCGCCCCTGAAAGCCCTGTATGAGGCTTGGGAGATGTGCTCGGCTTCGATGCCCAGCCTGGTTATGGACAGTGAGCTCACCAGCTCTGCAACATCTTTCAAGGGGGCCTTGTATTGTCTGACGGTGTATCCGTTAACCTGTTCCCGGGCCTGGGTGGTGTAGCGTCCGTCGGTTAGAAAATAGGCTCTGCGGGGGGCCACCACCACGCTGCCCGCGGAGCCTGTGAAACCTGTCAGGTAGCGGACGTTCTCCATACAGGTAACCATCAGCCCGTCCAGCCCGGCCCCTTTCATGAGTCGGCGCAGGCCGGCGAGTCTACCTTTGGCGTCGCTGCCTCCGCCCCTTTTCCGACCGCCATCCTCACCCATCCTTCCCCTTCCCCTCGATGTAGGCGGCGGCGGCCCTGAGGGCCAGCAGATAGCTTTCCGCTCCGAAGCCGGTTATCTGCCCCAGGGCCACGGGCGCCAGCACGGACTCCCTTCTGAACTCTTCTCTGGCGTGGATGTTGGAAAGGTGCACCTCAACGGCGGGCAACTTAACAGAGGCGATGGCGTCCCTGAGGGCCACGCTGGTGGTGGTCAGGCCCGCGGGGTTGATAACTATGGCGTCGAAATCGCCCCGGGCATCATGGATTCGATCTATCAGTGCCCCTTCATGGTTTGACTGGAAGAACTCAACCTCCAGGCCCAGCTCTCCGGCCAGCTCCGTTATCCTCGCGTTTACCTCATCCAGCGTCTGTGAACCGTATATCTCCGGTTCCCTCGTTCCCAGAAGATTCATGTTGGGACCGTTGAGGATCAGTATCCTGGGCATACTCCTTCTCTCCCTCATCACCGGGCGTCTTCTTTCCCATCGCCTCCAGCCATCCCCTCAGCGCGTCCAGGCCATGGCGGGAGTCGCCTATGGAAGAACTCCGGCCCGATTGTATTTCTTCCAGTTCGGCCTTCAGGCGTTCAACATGCTCTCTGAAGGCAGACGATTCTCCGGGGTGAACTGAGGCCCCCTCCGACTCCAGAGAACGCTCCCGCTCGAGAAGCGCCTCCAGCTCCTTCAGCTTTTCCTGCAGTTGCCACTTGCCGATTTCCTTCTCCGGAAGCTTGGAGAAAACGTCTATAGCCTCCTCTACAGCACCCAGACCGACAAAAATATCCGCCAGGGCCCTTGCATAGAAATGCTCGTCCTCACTTCCCGCCTCTGGTGCGGCTGAAGGAGTATCCGGCGGTGCGGCTTCCGATTCCTCCTCAAGCACAACTGAAGGGGCATCGGATGGTTCAGCTTCCGATTCCCTCCCTTCTGCAACAGAAGGTGTATCCCTGGTCAGTGCTCCCAACTTCTCAAGCGCCTGAGTCGCTTCTTCATCACCGGGACAGACGGAGAGCGCCTTGCGGTATTCCTCAATGCCCTGCTCCTTATCCCCGGCCCGCACATATATCTTTCCCATAAGACGCCGGGCCAGAAGGTTGCCGGGGTCTTCTTTGAGGACTATGGAAAGCTCTTCCCTCGCCTTCTGGTCGTTATCCAGCAGATGATAGACATACCCCAGAAGTACTCTGGCGCTGGTAAAATAGGGATGTTTCTCAAGGCCCGCTTTGCAAACCTCTTCAGCCTCCTCCAATCTATCGCTGGTGAGGTATGTATAAGCCAGAGGAAGGAAAAGATAAGATTCGGGATTTTCGTTCAGCTTGCCTTCGAGGTATTCGCTCCTGTAGTTTGCTGCTTTAACTTCCATTACTGAATCTTCGCGCCCCACACCGGCAGTTTAATGAAACCAGAATTTCAAGCCGAGAGGCACCTGCGCAGCAGGTCCTCTCCGACACCCTCTTTAATCACAACCTTGCCCAACCCCTCTATGAGGACCAGCCGCATCTTCCCATACATCACCTTTTTGTCAAGTGCAAAGGCGGCAATAACATCTTCCGGGTCGAGCTCAGGAAGTTTGGTAGGCAGACCCATGGATTCCAACAGCGAGATCAGCTCTTCGGCGTCTCCCCGGGGGCATAAGCCGAGCTCCACAGATACCCTCGCTGCACAGGCCATGCCTATGGATACGCATTCCCCGTGCTTGAGCCCCTCATATCCCTTCAGCGATTCGACTGCGTGGCCCACGCTGTGGCCGAAGTTGAGGATCGTTCTCAAACCGGTCTCCTTCTCGTCTTCGGCCACCACCTCCGCTTTTATGGAGCAAGACTTCATGACTACCTGAGTCAGAGGTCCCCCTTCCTTATTCAGAATAGCATGGAGGTTATCCCTGACGTAGTAGAAAAAGTCGCTGTCTCTGATGACTCCGTATTTTACCACCTCAGCCATCCCGGAGAGAAACTCTCTTTCCGGCAGAGAGCTGAGCACGCTGGTATCGATAAATACGGCCTTAGGCTGGTAGAAAGCACCTATGATGTTTTTGCCCCTGGGGTGGTTGACGGCGGTTTTCCCTCCTACACTGCTGTCCACCTGAGCCAGTAGCGTAGTTGGTATCTGGATGTAAGGTATGCCCCTCATAAAGGTTGCCGCCGCGAACCCTGTGAGGTCGCCCACCACGCCCCCTCCCAGAGCCAGCATGAGCGTTGTGCGGTCAGCGTGCAGAGAAATGAGACGATCGTAGATGGTCTTCGCCCAGGTCAGGGTTTTAGAGCGCTCACCCTCCGGCACCTCTATAACCTGGACCTCTCGACCCTCTTCGAGGAACCTTCGGGCCAGCTTTTCCCCGTAGATGGTGTTGACCCGGCTGTCGGTTACCAACACTATCATAGCATCCCGCCACATTTCTTCCAGCAGGGCGGGAATGCTGTCCAGCAAACCCTTCTCTACATATATCCCGTAACTCCGCTCCCCGAGGGGAACAGAGAGTTTTTCCATAGCGGTCTTTCCCATTCTCCGATGAGGGCTGCGCTGAAACGGTTTACCTTCTCCTACGCGCCCTTTTGGCCGCAAGAGCCGCCTCTTGCTCCTCTTTGGGCGAGAGGAATCTATAGGTGACCAGGGTGCTCTGGGCCCTCAGAATTACCACCCCGTCTTCTTCTTGCATCCCACCCAGCCGTAATTCGCGCACGTGCACTATTCTTCTAAGAGTGCGAATATGGTCCAGGAACTTGGCGAGCTCGTGATAGCCCCCCATAACAGTAATGGATAGCGGCACTTCGGCGAAAAAATTCTGCCGCTTCTCCGGACCAGGCTGAAAGTTGGTGAACTCCAGTCCAGCCTGGCTGCCCAGTTGTGATATCCGGGTAAGCAGCGCAGGAATCTCTTTCTTTTCAGGCAGCAGGCTCTTGGATACTTTAAGGCGCGTCTTTAATTTCTCCAGTTCTTCTTCAACTTTTGGAAGCCTCTTCTCTATCATCTGAAGTCGCTGCACAACACCCCTTGTCTGGCCCTCTTTGGCAACAATATCCGCCATTTCCTCTCTGGATTTTGAATAGCTCGCCAGATAAAAGGCAATGAAGATACCCGCTATTATCCCCAGTATCAGAGCCCACCTCTGTTTGGATTGAATGCCCGCAAGTTTTTCAATTAGTGAATTCATCTTCACACCCTACAAAATTTTTTTTAAGAACGGCTCTTTTCTCCAATATACTACCCCTTGGAACCCTACTTCAATTTCTGCTCTTCCTTCGTCGCCCATCCCTTGGGCGCGTGATATTTCATATTAAGGCTGAAGACCATGATCTTGTGCTCCCCGACTTTGGATTGACCGGATTGTATCAACTCCACATCGCTGAAATAATCCATTCGCTCAAGGTTAGTCATAAACTGCGCCACATCCACGTTAGTATAAGCATACCCTTTTATACGAACTCCTTTAACGCTCTCTTCCATACTGTTCAGCCATACCCGCTCGGGCAGGCTCCTGCTCATACCGTCTAATAGATGGACGGGGCCGGCTTGTCTTGATTTAAGGTCCCAGATCACGTCGATCTTCGTCTCCAACTCTTTCTTTTTCCGCTTGTGCTCCTTGTCTAATTTCTCCACACCCGCCTTTTTAAGTCTCTGGAGTTCGGTTTCCAGGGTTTTGAGCTCCTTATCCTTTGCTTCAATCTTTCCCTTAATACTAAAACTCATAAAGATTATTACCGCGATGATCAATATGAGAGCGATTAAACCTATGCGCAACTGTTCGAAAAGCTCCAGCTTATTGCGCACTTCACTTGTAGACAGCAGAGAAATCCTAATCATGGTTGTAACACCCCCTTCAGGGCCAACCCCACGGCCACCGCTGCGTGGGTAGTGTAATAGTTTACATACCGAGGGTTGAACTTCTTGTAATCGACTTTCTTAAACGGATCGATAAAATCGAGGTCCAGCGATAACCTCTCCTTGAGCTGCCGGTAGAGGGCGGGTAATCTGGCGCAGCCACCGCTCAAAAGGACCTTCTTCCTTATATCCGAACCTCCCAATGAAATGTAATCATCCAGCGCTTTGTGTATCATTGAAATAAGCTCTTCCGTCCCTCTATTAATAAGCTTATCCACCTCTTCTATTATATCCTCGGAAAGATACCTGCCTAACTTAAACGATTCCGCTTTCTCAAAGTCCACTCCCAGCCCTTTTTCGATGGTACGGGTAATCCCCTCCCCTCCCGCCTCTATGCCTCTCACAAACATCGGCAGGCCGTCGTCCAGCACCATGATCTCGGTCACCTCGGCCCCCACGTGTATCAAAAACCCGTTGGTTCCCTTAAGACCGTGATTATAATCGAAAGTATTGGCCAGAGCCAGGTAGCCTACATCAAGCTCTGATAGAGTGAGGCCCACTCCCTCCATAACACCCAGGTATCCATCGACTGCTTCACGCCGCGCCCCGACGAGGAGGAGGTTCCTCCGTCCTTCATTCTCTCCCTCTTCTCCGTTCAGCAATTGATAATCGAAAACGGCTTCAAATGATCCATAAGAAAGGTGCTGTTGATACTCCCAGCCCACTGACTCCATGAGCTCGGCCTCGCTCATGTTAGGTATCCTCGTCAACGATGCCTCTGCTACAACTCCCGGCAAAGCCGCTGCAGCGTATACCCCTTTAACATTATGTTTCTGCATAAGGCCACTGATAGCAGCCTTGAGACCTTCTTGGTCTACGATTTTCCCCCCCGATACCAAACCCCGGGGAATCCGCTCAACCGCAAACCCCGTCAGTTTCAGCTCTTTTCCTTTTGGTGAGGGCGCGAACTTGACCAGCTTTAGAGAGTGTGAGCCTATATCCAGCCCTATAAAATCCTTTTTACCGGAAGCCATATCGGCAAAAAACCCTTTTGAACTCCATGGGAGAAAATCATGGCTCTCAATAGATTCACCAGAGCCAAATTACTATAAATGAAGAGAGACATTTTAATTTAACTTTAACATATATATATGGTTACTGTCAATTCATAATTCGTCACACTTTCGCCTGCAATAAAAAGAAAATATGCTTTATTTATAATAGGATATGAAGCAGAAGAAGCAGATATCTAAAATATAATTTGTATCGGGACGGGCAGAAAAGTAAGCGCAAAAACCACCAAAACAAGCACGCCGACCAACCTGTGTCTGAAGTCCA
Source organism: Nitrospinota bacterium (assembly GCA_030620925.1). GTDB lineage: Bacteria > JAUXIQ01 > JAUXIQ01 > JAUXIQ01 > JAUXIQ01 > JAUXIQ01. The sequence continues at coordinate 8,407 of JAUXIQ010000005.1, read as the reverse complement.
GCTCAGTGGTTTCGTCCATCACAGGGGGGTGGCGGAGCCCCACAAAAAACATTATCACCGCCCACATCAACCAGCCCGGCCATAAAAATATGCCCATAGGTACCATGCAAAGGAAAACCGCCAGCGAAACTCTCTTGTGGTGCCTTCCCATTATGGAATAGACGACATGGCCGCCATCGGTCTGCCCCATGGGAAGGAGGTTAAGAGCGGTGATAAAGAATCCCCACCATCCGGCGAAAGCAACGGAGTGTAGATAGATATCATGATCGCCTGCCGAAACCCCCATAACCAACCTGGTGAGTAGTGAAAATAGAAGGGAAGACCCCAGTGAGATGCCTCCCTCTTGAGTCTCGGAGACACCGTAAGATGATAAACTGAGCCCCACAATAACCGCAGGCAGTGCCACCATGAATCCGGCCAGCGGCCCGCCTGCGCCGATGGCCATGAGAACCTTTTTACTGGGGATGACCGAACGCATCCTGATTATGGCGCCGAAAGAACCTATTGGAGGAGGAGCGGGGATAAAAAAAGGCAAGGTCGATTCGACCCCCTCCTTCCTGGAAACCAGATAGTGCCCGAACTCGTGGGCGGAGAGGATGAGCATCAGCGTCAATGAAAAAGGAAGCCCCTTAACCAGGGCTGAAGGATTAACAAGAGGGTTCACCCCCTCCAGGAATGCTCCCGCCAGCATGGTGGTGAAGATGGTGATGATATAGAGAGCGAGGTTTAATAGCGGCAGCCTTCTTTTCTCCCGCCCGCCATGGAAAATGTATCCCCTTACTTGCCTTTCATTCACGTCGTACCGTCTTTCATTAGAGTTAACGATGGGAGCCGCTACTTGACGTTTCAAGTTATATCGCTTCCCCTGATATTATATATTCCCGCCATCCTCCTTCAGCAAGAATAAACCGGCCATTAAAGAATAAAGTTCCCTGGTCTCCACCTGCCCCGGGGATTGTCTCATAAAAATAGACTCGAAAACAAAAGAAAAACGATAATACATTGACAACTATTGACTAAATGCATATGCTAGAATAACTTAAATAGGTTCACACTTTTTACCGGCTATAGAATGACGTTTATGATAACCCCTTGAGAAAAAACTTTCAACCTAAACGGGTATGGACACAAAACATCACTTTGGCCTCGAATGAACCATCGAAAACTGATGAATGGAGGAGCAGGGCAGTGGACGTCAAGGATCTCATCGAGAATATAGCCAAATCCATCGTAGATAAACCCGAGCTGGTGAGTGTGACCGGTGTGGAAGGAGAAAACTCTGTAGTCATCGAGCTAAAAGTAGACAAAGATGACATAGGCAGGGTTATCGGTAAGAACGGCCGCACCATAAACGCTATGCGCACCATCCTCAGCGCGACTCGCGCTCAGAAGGAAAAGAGGCAGGTTCTGGAGGTGTTAGACTGACCCCCGGTATCCCGGGCCTTCCACAATAATTAAAAGAACCTAGCAGTCGGAAACCGCGTAGAGAGAATAAGCCCCTCAAGCAGTCGGTCTATTTCCGAAAAGAGTTAAAGTGCACTCAAAAGAGATTACAAACCTCGGTTTCCTTCCCTTTATAATCCTGCTATTGATGGCCAGCATCTACTCGATATCCGAAATGGATGGAAAGTACGAAAAAGCCCACTTGAACGATCTTGAAACATCTCCAACCAAGCCACTGGCCATCGGTTTTCTAAAGTTTTTTCAGGAATATATATCTCCCACAGACGGTTCACGATGTGCTCTCTACCCCACTTGCGCAGAATACAGCCTCCAGGCCGTAAAAAAACATGGTCTTCCGCGAGGCGTGGTTATGACCTTCGATCGTCTCCTTCACGAACCCGACGAAAAACGGATAAGGCCGGCCGAGTTCATCAAGGGTGCTTACAGAGTGCGAGACCCTTTGTCGGAAAATGAACTAACCGCACTCCCAAAATAGACTCCAGAAGCAGCTTCCGGGAGCTCTTCCACCCCGGATTTTTTATCGATTCCGCACAATTAAATTTTGCCATTTGCACACCGACCCCATAAAATTGTAAATTAACCATCAAGGACATGGAATGTTAAGGATATTCACTTTACAAAAAAACTTAACCCTGACTGCGGGTGAATCGGAATCCGTAACCGCTCAGGCCAGATATACCTGAGCGTAACAGACTCTGATGGGAGAAACATGAAAAAAACTGTCGCCCAAATTCTTTTAATTCTCTTCTTGTTCTCACCCCTCTCGCTTCAACAGGGTGTGCACGCAGAGTGGTTTAGAAAGAAACCTGAAGTAGTGAAAATAGGGCTGATAGCGCCCTTCTCCGGCAACAAGAAATGGATAGGGGAACGAATCCTCAAAGGGGTCCAGCTGGCTATGAGCGTTCAATTGGAGGAGCTGGAGGTGGACATCAGGCTGTCCATCGAAGACTCTCAGGGTGATCCGGCTCTTGCCGCTTCAGCATTAAGAAAACTCGGAAACGATAAACAGGTACTGGCAGTCATCGGCCCCGCGTTCAGTGAGAGCGTCGAAGAGGTCGCCCCCATAGCCTCCGACCTGCGTATCCCTGCCATCTCCCCCACGGCCGTGGCCCCCGACATAACCAACCTCTCGCCCTACCTCTTCAGAAACAGCATAACTGGTGAACAGGAGGTGAACCAACTGGTCGATTACGCCATGCACAAAATGGGTATATTCACATTTTCCGTCCTCTACCCTTTAAACCCCATGGGGAAAAAGATGCAGGAGAACTTCCTGCAAAGGGTCGAGGAAAACGGCGGGGAAATCCTCTATTCCCTTTCCTATCATTCTGAAGACACCGATTTTGGAGAGTTGCTCACCAGCATGGGCGGCTACTCCGACGAGGAACTACCGGAAGAAAAAACTGAGGAAGAGAACAAATATGAGGGAATATATGCTGAGTTTGACGACACCACACCACTGGAATTCCAGGCTATATTCATCCCCGGCGATCCGGCAGACGTTAGCCTCATAATCCGCGCTCTTGATTATTACAACCTGGGCGACCTCAAGCTGCTGGGGACAAGCCGGTGGAACTCCAAGAAGCTCCTGGAATGGGGCGGGAGCTATCTGGAGGGGGCGGTGTTCGTGGATGGATTCTTCGTCGGATCAGAATGGACTCACGTGGCCGATTTCGTTAACGGATTCAAAAATACCTTCGGCGTGGAGCCGGACATAATATCCGCCCAGGCTTTCGACACTACTTTCATCCTGCTGAAATTCATCCAGGCCGGTATTCACAAAAGAGACTCTGTGGAGGAAGCGTTGCTCAACCTGGTAGAATATCCGGGCGTGTCGGGCTTCACCACTTTCCTTGCCAACGGAGATGCAGAGAAGGAGATCTTCATCCTCACCGTGAAAAAAGGCAAGGTAGTGCAACTCTACTGAGGGGAGAAACGATGGAGCTAAACCTTTTCCCCGACCACCAGCGACCCGAAGAGGGTGAACCCGAACGGGAGGGGGCGGCGCCCCTGGCGGATCGTATGCGGCCGGTGAGCCTCGAAGAGTTCGTGGGACAGGAACATCTTCTCGGCCCGGGCAAAATCCTCCGGCGAGCCATCGAAGAGGGAAAGGTGTTCTCCTGCTTATTCTGGGGCCCCCCGGGCACAGGGAAAACCACCCTGGCCCGATTGCTGGCCGGAGCGGGCAGCGCCCATTATATCTCTTTCAGCGCCGTTCTCTCGGGAGTAAAAGAAGTGCGCGAAGCGGTGCGGCAGGCCAGGGACCAACTGCAGCGCAACGACAAAAACACCATCCTCTTCGTAGACGAGATACACCGCTTCAACAAGGCCCAGCAAGACGCTTTCCTCCCCCAAGTGGAGAGCGGCCTCATCACCCTCATGGGCGCCACGACTGAAAACCCGTCCTTCGAAGTCATCGCCCCCCTCTTATCCCGCTGCCGGGTGTTCACCATGGAACCCCTGACCGAGGGACACCTATCCCTCTTACTGGAAAGGGCCCTCAAAGACCCTGAGCGAGGCCTGGGGGAGATGAACATAGAGGTGGACTCTGATGCCTTCAAAGAAATTATCCAGCACGCCGCAGGGGACGCCCGGGTAGCCCTCAACACCCTTGAAATAGCCGTCAGCGTAGCGCCCGCTCAAGAAGACGGCGGCAGGCATATCACCCTCCCTGTAATCTCAGAGGCCGTGCAGCGACGCAGTCTCCTTTACGACAAGGACGGAGAAGAGCATTACAACATCATATCCGCACTCCACAAGAGCCTCAGGGGCAGCGACCCCGATGCCGCCCTCTACTGGATGGCCCGCATGCTGGAGGCCGGAGAAGACCCCCTCTACATCGCCCGAAGGCTGGTGCGTTTCGCCTCCGAAGACGTGGGAAACGCAGACCCACAGGCCCTCCAGGTAGCCGTGGCAGCTTTCCACGCCGCCCACTTCATCGGCATGCCGGAGTGTAACCTGGCCCTCGCCCAGGCAGCCGTCTATCTGGCCACCGCACCCAAGAGCAATTCCCTCTACACCGCATACGGCCGAGTCAAGAAAGACATTCGCGAAAAAGGCCCACTGCCCGTGCCCCTCCATCTCAGAAACGCACCCACCCGGCTCATGGAAGAGCTGGGCTACGCCAAAGACTATAAATACCCCCACAACCATCCCGACGCTTTCATCGACGAAGAATACTTCCCTGACCCCCTGAAAGGCAGCGTCTACTACCATCCCACCGATCGAGGCCACGAGAAGACCATAAGAGAGCGGCTCCAGAAATGGTGGAAAAACAAGAAAAAACCATCCGCCACAGAGGAATAACAAACCAGCATTAATTAAATCACGTCTGGTTTCCTACGACCGAAAAAAACCATGATGATTGAAAAAGCCATAATACCCGCCGCGGGGCTGGGGAAGCGGCTGCGTCCCCTGACCGAATCTACCCCTAAAGAGCTGCTGCTCGCGGCGGGGAAGCCATTGATACACCACGCCGTGCAGGAGCTGCTGGATGCGGGCATACAAGAGATATGCGTAGTTATCCGGGAAGGTAAAGAAGCGATAGCGGACTATTTTAAAGGCGAAGAGACCCGCCTCCAATTCGTATACCAGGAAAAACTGCTGGGCCTGGGGGACGCCATGCTAACGGCAAGAGATTTTGCCGGCGAATCCCCCTTCCTGATGCTGATACCCGACCAATTGCTAATCTCCGAAACCCCCGCTACAAAGCAATTGAGGGAGGCTTACGACTTCTCAGAGCCGACGGTGCTCAGCAGCATGGTGAAAATCCCCGCTTCAGAAACCGGATATTTCCCGGGCGCCAGGGGATTTGAGTACAAAAAAAACCGACACGGCGAGTTGTTAGAGATAGACTCTATACTGAGCGAGGATGAGGCCGATGATATATCCGGGGAGAGCGAATTCCGTACAAGAGGGTTCGGCAGGACCATCTTCCCACCGCAGATATTCGAATACCTTACTGAAGAGTATATCAACCCGGCCACGGGAGAGGTCGACCTTCTGAAGACCTTTCAGGCATTCCGGGGCCGCCTCGCCCACTACGGTCTGCTCATCGAAGGCCGCCCCTGCGATTTCGGGACCCTGAAGGGCTACAAATACTACAACGATATATTGCACGACGGAATAAAATGAACATTGCCCTGAGCCGAGGCCACAGAAATTATGCTTCTGAAAGGAGCTATATCCTTTATAATATAGATAACCGGGGAGAGAGCCCGTCTTTAAAAAAAGATATTCGTTACCCGGCGCGCCCGTAGCTCAGCCGGATAGAGCAACGGACTTCGAATCCGTGGGTCGCAGGTTCGAATCCTGCCGGGCGTGCCAATTAATTCAATAACTTAAGAGTTTTAGTATGATTGGGGGCAGACTTTTTTAAGGATTAAGCACTTAACTGCATTACACTGCTTTTCATTATAATTCAGTGATTTTGACCCGCTTGTAGACACCTATGTGGACACCAAAGGGAAAGCGAATGCGCCTTTTTGAGGGCAAGATTTTCTTCCGGCAAGAAGATGATCAACGAAAAAGGGTGTATATTGTTAAAAAAGATTCCATGAATTTGAGTTTATGCTGCAAACATTCGCTAAAAATTAACGGAACGCGGATTCGATTCCCGCCGCCTCCATTCTATTATTAATATAATCAATACTTTAGCCTACCGAATACCCTCCAAATAACCGTCCGTGGACTCCTTTATGAAGTAACATACCGCCAACATTTTCACAATAGACCCCGCCGACCGATGCCCCGATTGCGAGGCGAAAGGGATAGTCGCCCGGCCTCGGTCATGTAGCTAGCTAGACCATGAATGACAGGTGATTTGGCAGAGTGAGCAGGTATGGCCAGTGTGGAGACTTCTCTTCCGCAGTCGGGGCATTTTATCAAAGCCATTGTCATATTCCTTCTTTTATGACATTGTCCAAATATTCTTGTGCCTCTTCATCGGTGGTCCCCGGTTCACACACAATCACCAGAAGGTTGACACCATGGGTCTTTTTGCCTAAGCCTCCCCCTGTAATGTCTGCGATGAAAACTGCATAACGATATCCTTTTGGAGAGCGTTCCACAACTTCCTCGGCCAATTTCCTTTGAAGATAACCGATCTGATCACCACTCTCCCGGCAAACCTTGACGGCATTCCTATCATACGGATTGTCTTCCTCATGATCGAGGATCAGAAGATCGAATTGTCGGCATTTTTTGATAAATTTTTGGCGGCTTGTACCGTCATCATTTTCGTGGCTGACTCCTGAGACCTTCGAAAAGAAATGTCGAACCTCAGCCATGGTTCATCCCTCCCACTTTTTCTTTGAGGCCATATATTCAACGAAATTCCTCGTCTCCTTTTTCTCTTCCTCTGAGAAGAGGCGGTAATGCTGGATGATCTTCCGTTCATCGTCTTCGAGTCCGGGACTACGGCGTTTCATGTTTTCCCTATACCGCTCAAGCTCATGTGCCCATACATGTGGGTTATTTCCTGGTTCTCCTAGGATGTCGACCTGGACAAGGTATTCAGCTTCGTCCATGGTAACCCCGTGTCTCTCGCGCCAGTCGGCTTCAAGTAGAAACAGGTACAGCCCTGGTTTTTCTTCCTCACGATCAGGGTGTTGGTCGAAGAAGGCTTTTACGGTTTCCCAGTCAAAGGTTATTCCCAACCTACTCTTTTGTAGGGATAACGTCTAGCTGTTGCATTAGCCCCAACGCATCTTGTAAACTCAGAATTTCCTCTATCTTTTTGCCAGAAAAACGATATATGCCCATCCCTGTCCATTTTACTTCCTTGCCTGTGGGAGCGATGCCCTGAAATTCTCCTCCATGCGTGCCACTACATGTCCAGTGCGCGGCAACTTTGTCCCCCTCAGCTATTACATCATTGATACTAATATGTAGGTTAGGGAATGCATTTAGAAATGCAGTGGCAAATTTTTTCCAGGCTTCAATTCCTTCGATATAAGCACCTGGACTGCGACCAACCACGTTTGTAGATAAACATTCATCTCCTACAGCTAAGTTCCTCATGCCGTAAGCTTCATCCAGTAAACGGCAAACTATGGCCTTGTTTTCCTCTAATTGCATGGCATGTCTTCCCTTTACTCAGTAATTGTGGAAATAAAAGCCTATTGATACTTAGCTGTGCCAACTTTTACTGGCTCATGTGGGGGAGCGAATGTAGCATGGTGTCTAGCAAGAAAAGGGACTGAATAAGAAGCGACTACAGGTTAGCGAGACAGCATTATGGTGTCAAGCAGGAAATCCGGTCACCGGCGGATAAACTCTTTCAAGGCACTGGACACTGAAAAAATAGAAGCTGAGGTGCAGGGATATTCAAACTTGGATAAGTCAAGATTGGTGCTAATCCCGTAAAAGTATCTGCTCCATTGTAATCCTGGAAAATGGAATGCCCTTTGTAAGATAAATGCCTGCATTATTTTTGCTAACTCTCAACAATTCCCCTTCTACTGCTAATAATCTGCCATCAGAAAAAATTATTTGTGCTTCTATTCTCGACTTTGGTTGTAACCCCCTCAATTCTTCACCTGCTAAACCTATCCCCTTTTCACTAATATCTGCCACTTCGTATTGCTTTACTTCACCCTCCCTTTGCTTTATTAACAATTCCGGCCTGCAATCATCAGGATATTTGATCCTGGGAAATAGTCTTCGTTCTATCTCCATGGCCATTACCCCTCAATTATTTTAGGAGTCTGACGACCAGCCCTTTCCTCTCTCAATTCTTGAACATTTGCCAAACTCGTTTGTCCCAATATGGTTATCTTATTAAATTATCGACATAAACCATGTTAAAGCTTAAGGAGGAAGTGCGGATAGAAAAGAAGGCGAGATCAAACCAAACTACCACCGGCCGTTAACCACCCACTCATCCTTGCCGATAATAATTATTGACCACATCACCACGGGGGGAGCAACCCAATAGGGTGGT
>JAUXIQ010000052.1 GCA_030620925.1 Nitrospinota bacterium | reverse complement strand
TAGATGCTACAGCGCAGGCAGAGCTGGTGCGGAAGGGAGAAGTCAGTGCGCCAGAACTGGTGGAAGCGGCCATCGAGCGCATCGAGCGGCTGAACCCCGCCCTCAACGCAGTCATCACACCCATGTATGAGCTTGCGCGCGATGCGGCCGAGGGCCAACTCCCCGACGGCAGCTAAACTCCGGCGTTAGGCGCCATGCGAAAAGGTAAATCTAAGGAGGAGAATGTCATGAACGAGAAATCTATTCCAGCAATTCAGAGACCGAGGATGGATGATCGGCCCATCTGGGATATTCTTTCAGGCATATATGCATACCCGGCCGTCCTGGTATCTCACGACCTCAAGCTCTTTTCCCTTCTGGCCGAAAAGCCACGCACCTTGCCTGAGGTCTGCGATGCGCTGGGAATTGACCCTCGTCCCGCGGGAGCACTCCTGTCTGTAAACGCATGTTTAGGGCTGGTTCGACTCGAAGATAATCGTTATTCATTGACCCCGCTTGCGGAAACCTATCTGCTCGAAAGCAGCCCCACATCCTTCAGCGGATATCTGGACCTGACAATTGCGGCCTACTCCGTATACTCAGTTGAGAGCCTGAAAAAGGCGGTGCTGACGAACTCCCCACAAGCCTATGGTGGTGAGGATTATGTAGAATCACACAAGAAGCAGGCCGAGCAGGCACGCACGTTCACCCTCGGGATGCACGGCCTCAGCATGGGGCCTGCGCTAGCCTGGCCCGAAGCCGTTGACCTGTTGGAGCACCGGCTGATGCTCGACATCGGCGGCGGTTCGGGTGCCCACGCCATCGGTGCGACGCAGCGATGGCCCGACTTGCAGGCCATTATCCTCGATCTGCCCCTAGTGTGCGAAGTAGCAGAAGAGATCATCAAGCGCCATGACCTGCAGAACCGCGTCAAGACGCAGGTATTCGATTACTGGAAGGATGCCTTTCCGTTGGCCGATTTCCACTTCTATTCTAACAGCTACCAAAACTGGCCACCCGAGAAGTGCCGTTTCCTGACTCAGAAGAGCTTTGACAGCCTCAAGCCTGGGGGTCGCATCATCATCCATGAGATACTTTTTAATGACGACAAGACCGACCCTTTAGCGGCCGCTGCCTTCGATGTTGTCATGCTCTTGTGGGTACCAGGCCAGCAGTATTCAGGCCAGGAGTTGTCCACGATGCTCGTGGAGGCGGGGTTTACTGACATCGAAGTGAAGCCGACCTTTGGCTACTGGAGCATCGTCACTGGCCGCAAGCCATGATGTTTGACCGTAATGACATACACGGCGCACATCGGTACAAACAGCAAAGATAAAGTCAACAGAAAAGGCAGAAGCACAGCGTTCCTTACCCCGAACCCCTCCCCCAAGGGCACTGGAAGGGGGCCGAGAATCCATGAGGAAGGAGTTCTCTTATGTGGGCAGGCGGCTGCCGGTGCATGTCGGTGCCCCTCTACTGGAACGCCGCGGGCCTGCCTATTGGATCACATTTCATCGGACGGTTCGGCGATGAAGCCACCTTATTCCGTCTGGCTGCTCAGCTCGAAGAGGCGCGGCCCTGGGCGGAGCGTAGACCACCTGTATCCGCCTGAAAATGTTGGAGGCAAATGCAGGAAGGGAATCTTTCCATAGAAATATTCCCATCAGACCCATGCTCTCAGGATTTTTATAAAGTACACAACGGTAGGCATTTGGCAAAGATACGTTGTTAACAGGAATTTCCGTTCAAAAAGATACACTCAACGCTGCTCTATATCAGAAATACCTGCTTTGGCCCTTATCTTTGCAATCAATTTCCATGTCAAGTCCAAATCGTCTTTGATCTCTTCATATTCAAGGGGAGAACCGGGAGGATAACGAGCCTCAATGTAGTATCGTGAGGTTTTTTCACAAAGGTCCATAAAATCGACCAGGCTGTCATCAAATTCTGAAATACGGTTGAGGAGTGTATCGAGCTCATGTATCCTCGGGGGCTTCTTTCCGTGAAGAATTAAATAGCCTTTAAGATTTTTCTCAATGGCTTGCTGCATATGATAGGCGATAATATCGGTATACCCCTTCTGATCATACAGCAACCGGCCGTGTCTATATCACGGCGCCCTCGTTCAAACCACTCCGCGGCCAGCTTTTTGAAAGACTTATCCATAAAGAACTTTACCCGTTTTCAATATCTCCTCAATGAAGAAATCCTTCATGGAAACTCTCTCCTCGATTTCCTTCTCCGTATATACAAAAGGTGATACAGGGAGTTTGTCGGCGGTACCTCGTAAAAGTCTTTTGACTTCTACCCACCTGTCAATGGGCCTCTTATCAGTATTCTTGATAATCAAAAGGTCTATATCGCTATCCTCGGTCGGTTCCCCATAAACATAAGAGCCGAAAAGAATGACCTTTTCAGGCCTATATTCCTTTATTATTTTATCTACGATTCTATTGATGACTTTGCTGTCCATTTTGTAACCGATCAAGCCTTTACTTTAATTCGGACCTGCCGCCCTTCTTGAGAACGGACGAGAACAACTATTCACCTCTAAATTTCTCACCTTCATTTTACTACTTACAATTTAATATCACCACAGAAACTTAATTAACCTTTGTGTTTTCGCTCGCTATTGAGTAAGATGCAGAGTAATTTTTTCAGGCAAAATTTTTCCGCTCTCCGAAATTAGAATTACCCAGTTCATGAGGAGTTTTAAGATGCAGGAACAGTTTCTGGAGCTCGATCCACCTGAGCGAATCCTGATGGGTCCGGGGCCGAGCAACGTACACCCGAGGGTGCTCAAAGCCATGTCGCTTCCCGTCATCGGCCATCTGGACCCCTGTTTCATCGGCATCATGCACGAGGTGATGGACCTGCTGAAGTCTGTTTTTCAAACTTCAAACGATTTCACTTTACCCATTTCAGGCACAGGCAGCGCGGGGATGGAAGCGTCGTTATGCAACGCTATAGAGCCGGGCGATGAGGCGGTTATCTGCGTCAACGGTTTCTTCAGCGACAGGATGGCGGACATCGCTGAACGCTGCGGCGGCCGCCCGACAATAGTTGAAGGCGAATGGGGCCATGCCATAGACGTTAATAAAGTAGAGTCCGCACTGAAACAGACCAAGGCCAAGGTGGTGGCGGTGGTTCACGCAGAGACTTCAACCGGAGCCATGAACCCCGTTAAGGAAATCTCGGAACTGGCCCAAAAACAAGGGGCTTTACTTCTGGTGGATACGGTGACTTCGCTGGGCGGGATGCCCCTGAAAGTAGACGAGTGGGGAATAGATATCTGCTACAGCGGAACACAGAAATGCCTGGGCTGCCCCCCCGGTATGGCTCCCATAACCTTCAGCGAAAGGGCCATGGAAGCCGTAAGGAACCGAAAGACCAAAGTCCAGAGCCTCTACCTGGACCTCGGCCTGCTGGATACCTACTGGGGCGAAAAAAGTGCTTACCATCATACCGCACCAATAAGCATGGTCTACGCCGTCAGGGAGGCGTTGAGGTTAGTGCTGGAAGAAGGACTGGAAGCCCGGTTCAAGCGCCACCAGCTGAACCATACGGCGCTGGTCGCCGGGTTGGAGGCCATGGGGCTTAACATCCTCCCCGGAAAAGATGAAAGGTTGTGGACACTCAACGCCGTGGTCATTCCCGAGGGTGTTGATGACGCCAAGGTGCGAAACAGACTCCTGGAGGAATATAGTATAGAGATAGGAGGGGGGCTGGGTGTACTGAAGGGTAAACTGTGGAGAGTGGGCCTCATGGGTTACACTTCCAGCCGGAGCAACGTCCTGCTGTTTCTCAGCGCCCTGGAAACTATACTCTGCTCGGAAGGCCTCAATATAGAGCGAGGCGCTGCTTCACAGGCGGTGTCGGCAGTGTATGGTTGAGCCTCTTTAGAGTGTAGGGGCGCCATACCGGGGATGAAGAAATATCCCGGCAAGGCGTTGCTATAAGATGATTTTAAATACGAAAATATATAATACTCATAGGTCAGAAAACATCGGCAACGAAATTTTCGGGCTGGAGGTTCGAAGGGCGGCATAATGCCGCCCGAATTTCTATTAATATGAAAAACCGCTCGATTAAGAGTTGGACAAGCATAGAGATATAGAGCCAAACCAATGCTCAGCAAAAAAACAGAGCGCAAGCTGCGCAAGATCGTGGGCAGAGACAACCTGATTACCGGCGACGTCGGCTTGCGCGTTTACCAATACGATGCCTCGCTGGACATGGCCATGCCCGATGCGGTGGTGTTTCCAAGGGACGCACTGGAGGTCTCTAAAATTGTCCACCTGGCAGCTCAGGAAGGCAAACCATATCTACCCCGGGGCAGCGGCACCAACCTGAGCGGCGGCTCCATCCCGGCCCGCGGCGGCATCATTATCGAGCTCTCCCGAATGAACAGGATACTCAAGGTGGACCTGAAGAACCACCGGGTGCTGGTGGAGCCGGGGGTCTACAATCTTGAGTTGCAGGAAAAGTTAGCCGGGGAGGGGTTTTTCTATCCCCCCGATCCGGCCAGCCAGCGGGTTTCGACACTTGGAGGCAACATAGGAGAGAACTCGGGCGGGCCGCATTGCCTTAAATACGGAGTCACCACAAACCACGTCCTGGGCCTGGAAGCGGTCCTCCCCTCCGGCCAGATCATAGAGCTGGGCGGAGAGGCGCTGCAGCAGCCGGGTTACGACCTGGTGGGACTGCTGGTAGGTTCGGAGGGGACGCTGGCGGTGGTGACCAAAGCCTGGCTGCGAATACTGCCCCTGCAGGACGCCACCAGATCGCTGCTCACCGTATTCGACTCCATAGATGAGGCCGCTCAGGCGGTGACCTCCATCATAAAAGCGGGTATACTGCCTGCGGCAATGGAGATGATGGACAGGCCCATCATTAACGCCGTGGAAGATTCCGTACAAGCAGGCTACCCCAGGGATGCCGAGTCCGTGCTTATAATCGACGTTGACGGCCCGCCGGAAGAGATCAATGCGCAGGCTGAAGCCATAGAAGACCTCTGCCGCCGGCACAACGCCAGAGAAGTGAGGATAGCCGTCGAGCAGGAAGAGCGGGACGCCCTGTGGTCCGGCCGCAGGGGTGCATTCGGGGCCGTGGCCAGGATCACCCCCAACTATCTGGTCACAGACTGCACGGTGCCGCGCACGGAACTACCATCCGTCCTGGGGAAGATAGCAGAGGTATCGCGCAAGATCGAACTGCCCATCGGGAACGTATTTCACGCCGGAGACGGCAACCTCCACCCCCTCATACTGTTCGACGACCGCAACGCCGATGAGCGGGAAAGAGCCCACGCCGCCGGAAGAGAGATCATGGAAATCTGCGCGGCAGTGGGCGGGACCATAAGCGGCGAACACGGTATCGGCCTGGAGAAGAAGGAGGCCATGTCGCTGATATTCAGCGAGGAAGAAATGGAGGCAATGCGCATGGTAAAAGAGACCTTCGATCCCGCGGGGTCTCTCAATCCGGATAAAATCTTCCCGAAAACCAATAATGATAAGCCTTCCGCCGCACAACTCGCTCAGCCCACCCGGACGCTCGAAAAAGAGCTGTTAGACCTGTTGGGAGCGGAACGTATCCACATCCCCGAAGAAACCAGCGAGGAGTTCAGGGTGGGTAGTATAGTTCCCAGGGTCATAGCCTATCCCGAAACGGAAGAAGAGATAAGCGAGATCGTTCGCATGGCCGCTGCCTGCGATGCGGCGGTGGTCCCCAGGGGAAGCGGGAGCAAAGCCCTGCGATTGGGTATTCCCGAGCGGGCGGACGTCATCCTCTCCCTGGAAGGTCTCAACGGTATCGAAATGATTGACAGCGACAATTTCGTGACCACCTTTCAGGCGGGTATAAGCTATACCTGCCTTCAGGATACGCTCGAGAAGCAGGGCTTGCGGCTGCCCCTGCTGCCCTTTTACGCTTCCAGAGCCACGATGGGGGGTACGGCGGCGACCGCCGACAGCGGGTTCCCCAACCCTCACCTCAACTCGCTCCGCGACCTGGTCCTCGGCATGACAGTGATAACGGCAGACGGCCGGCGGGCCCACTTCGGCGGAATCACTATGAAAAACGTAGCCGGGTACGACATGAGCAAACTGTTCCTGGGCTCGTACGGGACACTGGGTATAATCACCGAAATGACAATGAGGCTGGCCCCCGCGCCTGAAGAGGAAGCGGCGCTGGTGGTCATCTACGATAACCTTCATGAAGCGCTGGCAAGCTGCGGAGAGTTCTTCCGGGTATGCGACGTTGATTCGACGATTGAGCTCCATAACTACTGCAGCGCGAAACGTCTATTCACCGACGCGGGGCTTATAGATACAATCGAAAAATACCCGCAGCAATGGGCCATAATCCTCCACTGCTCAGGCCGAAGCTCCTGGATCGATGCAAAACTCAAACGCTACAAGGCACTTTTGGAATGGAAGGAGGCGGGAGTTTCCCTAGTGGTCAAAGGGGCCGATGCAAGGGCCTTGAGGATTGAGCGGTCCGACTTTTTCGATGAAAGGCTCAAGGGCGAATCAGTAAGCTCCAGCCGAAATATTAAACCATCTGGCGGCCGTATAGGCCGGTTCAAAAAGGTCGAAATGGGAGAAAATTCGCTGGCCTTGCAAGTATCAACCGATCCGGGGAAAGTGGAGGGAGCGATCCGGGCAGCTTTGATCCTTGCCGACGCTCACCACCTGCAGACCAGAATCGCCTGCGCACCTGGAAGCGGATTGGTAGGAGCGGTCTTCGCCTCCGAGAACGGTGAGCAATCTAAAGAAAAAGCATTAAAGCTGGCCATGGACGCCACGGTCCAATACCGTAAGCTGGGCTGCAACTACCACGTAGAGCGCGCCCCGCTGAACCTGTTGGGCCTTATTGAAACGTGGTATACAACCTCCTGCGGCCTGGCCGTCATGAAGCGCCTCAAGCAGACCATCGATCCCCACAACCTGCTCAACCCCGGCAAACTCATCTCCATGAAAGATACTCAATCCACTATAAATAACTCATAAGCCTCCCCCGCATAGAGCGAGTCTTCCCGCATTATTCGTCCTTCGCAGCGCTCTCTCCGCTGATGGCCAGCTCGGAAACCAGGAAGCTGGGGCTCCCGATGGAAACGTTGCCCCGGGGGTAGGAAAACTCCAGGTCGGCGGCCACATCGGCTACATCCGACAACATTTGAAGAAAATTTCCGGCCACCGTAAAATTATGCACGGGATGAGATATCTTCCCGCCCTTGAAATAGTATCCCTGGGCTCCCAGTGAAAAATCCCCGGATATGGCGTTGGTGCCACTGTGCAGGCCCTGAAGGTCCACCACCTGTATCCCTTCTCCGGCCTCACGCATAAGGTCTTCCACCGTTCCCTGCCGGGGGACGAGGTAGAAATTTGAAGGGGCCAGGCCCAGGGTGGCGCTTACGGAACCCCGCGAAGCGTTCCCCGTGGAGCGGACGCCGTCTATGGAAGCGGTGTAGCGGTTATGCAGGAGGTTCTTGAGGGCACCGCCTTCTACCAGATGCACTTCCCTGGAAGCGGTTCCCTCGTCGTCGAGTGGTCGGGAGACGGGCCCTTCGGGCAGCAACGCATTATCGCAAATATCCACTACCTTCGAGCCCACCCCCTGCCCTGACTTACCTCTCAGGAGGGAGATGCCCTTCTGAACGTTCCTGGCCGAAAAGACCCCGCTGAAGGCGCCCAGCAGCAACCGGCCCGCCTCGTTATTGAAGACCACCGGCATGCTCCCCGACGCCGCCTGTTTTGCACCCAGCCATGCAAGCCCTTCACGGGCTGTATCGCGTGCCAGGGCCGCGGGGTTCAGGTCATCCAGACGGTGAGAGTATTTGTATTTGTAGGGGTATTTGATTTCATCGCCCTCTTTCGCCATGAGGCCTACGAATATACCGGCGCGGTTGCGGGCGTAAGTATGGTGCATACCGAGAGAGCTGATGATGGTCACCTCCTGCCATCCATCCCCGTATCCGGCATCCGGAACGTTGATTATCCTCTCATCAAAATCCATGGCGGTGCGCTCCAGCTCCCGGGCCATCTCTATCTTGCGGGAAACGGGCTCTTCCTCTATTTCCCGGCTTATTTCCTTAAACCGGGGGTAGCTTTCATCGGGCCCGGAGAGGAAGTTGTGCTCGTCGGGCGGGTTGAGCGCCGCTATCTGTGAGGCTTTGTCTATGGCCGAGACGACTGAACCCCGGGCCAGGTCTTCGGTGTAGGAATAGCCGCAGCGGTTATCCTTGATGACTCTCACCCCCAGCCCCGAAGAGCGGGAGCTCTGAAAATCATCCAGCGTATCTTTGTGAACCTTAACGGAAAGGACGCGGCTGCACGATAGATACAACTCCACATCGCCCAATCCTTTTGCCCGAGCATGCTCCAGACCCTCTTGCAGGGCCTCTTCTATTTTCTTATCTCGCATTCAGCTTTCCTCATCAAAAAAAACAGTCCTTCATTTAAATTTCATCGTTCCCAGCTTTAAAACAGTAAAATCCTCTTTAAATATATTAGAAGCTGTAGGTCATGGAAAGGGAAAATTTACATTCCGAAAAATCTTTTACCTACAATTACTTGCATGGTTATGTATACCGACAACATTTTCAAGGCTTTTAAACAGAACAATTAAGGTCGTTTCTGTTTAGCCACCTCGTGCGCACAAAAAAGTAAAATGCCCCCTGATGAATCTCCTCTCTACTTTTCCGGGGAACTAAAAATGTGGTTTCAGGACTATCCACAACCCTTAAAGTAATACAATAGCAGAACCGCTTATGGATGATTTTGAATTGAGGCAAACTGGTTTCAATAAAATCTGGATATTGAAACCTTTTGAGCTATCAAATTGCGTTAATGGATATCAGATATCGCTACATTTGGAAGGAAAACGCAGACCACAAGATGTAGATATTCATACCAGGATTAGAGAGACTGACAAGACAAATGATT
This sequence comes from Nitrospinota bacterium, assembly GCA_030620925.1. Taxonomy (GTDB): domain Bacteria; phylum JAUXIQ01; class JAUXIQ01; order JAUXIQ01; family JAUXIQ01; genus JAUXIQ01. The sequence goes on along the minus strand of JAUXIQ010000052.1, from coordinate 330 downwards.
CGCTAAATACGAAACACCTGTCTTCCTTCAAACAGGATTTCTATTTTCTACTAAACATTCCTTTCTATGTTAAGTTAGACATCGCCTGACTTCACATCGTTCAAAAAGCTTATCATTTCCCGATTGAAATCTTCCGGTCTTTCCAGATTGACGACGTGCCCGGTTTCAGGGAATACTACCAGCTTGGAACGGGGTATATGCTGGTTCATAAAATTCGCCGGTTCGATGCAGGGCATGTCTTTATCCCCTACCAGTATTAAGGTCGGTACGTTGAGGTCTATCAGCTTCTCTTCCAGGTCCATAATTGAGGGGCGCTTGCACTGAACTCCC
>JAUXIQ010000119.1 GCA_030620925.1 Nitrospinota bacterium | reverse complement strand
GAGAAACCGGATTTTCCGGTGTTGACCTTCGACAACTCACCCCACCCGGACGAGACGCTCACCTATTCCGGCCTGGTACTCAAGGGCCGCAAGCTGGCCCGGGCCTTGGAAAAGAACGGCATAGGCCGGGGTGATACCTTTTCGGTGGTGATGCGCAACCACCCCGAAATGGTGTTGGCCATGTACGCCGCCTCCGTTCTGGGGGCAGTCATGGTTCCCATAGACCCTCGCTCCAAAGGGGAAAAGCTCAGATACCAGATGGATAACTCCGGCTCAAAAGGGGTTATCTTCGCCGCCGAGTTCATGCCCTCCATGGAGGAGGCCCTTGCGGAACTCCCGGACGTTAAGACCATCGGGGTTATCTATAAACAAGAATTCGGGGTCTCTGTCTCCGCCGGATATCCGAGCCTGGACGAGCTTCTGGACGGCCCTGAAGCCGCTGGATACGAAGTCGGTCCTCACTCCGTGGACGATTACTTCATGATAGTCTACACCTCCGGGACCACCGGCGACCCCAAGGGCGTGACTCTCCGCAGCGACCGGCTATTGGGATACGTAGTGTTGTCCCAGCAGATATGGGGGTATACCCTGGAAGACCGGCTCTACACGGGGCTTTCCCTGACTCACGGCAACGCCCAGGCGGTTACCTTGATGCCCGCCCTGATGCTCGGCGTGCCCGCGGTGATAAGCCGCAGGTTCACCAAGAGCCGCATCTGGGATGTCTGCCGCAGCCACGGGTGCACCGCCTTCTCACTCCTGGGGGGCATGATGATGGGCATCTACTCCGAGTCGGAGAAGCCCGATGACGGGGACAACCCGGTGCGGCTGGTACTCAGCGCCGGTACGCCCAGGCCGATATGGGAATCGTTCGAAAAACGCTTCAACGTGAAAATCCATGAATGGTACGGCGCAATGGAAGGAGGTTTCGCCCATAAACCGCCGGGAGAGGGGCCCGTCGGTTCCTTCGGTAAACCCATTGATAGTCTCTGGGAGATGAAGGTGGTGAGGGAGGACGATATCGAGTGCGCGCCGGGTGAGGTGGGGGAGCTTATATCCCGAAGGACCGCCGGAGAGACGGTGGTGGAATATCACGGCAACAAGGAAGCCTCGGAGGCCAAGACGAGAGGCGGATGGCTGCGCAGCGGGGACATGGTGCACAGAGACGAGGAAGGGTGGTACTATTTTGATTACCGTAGGGGCGGCGGCCTGAGGCGGCAGGGGGATTTCATCCTCCCCGAATACGTGGAGAAAGCGATAGCGGAGCATCCTAATGTCGGTGATGTATGCGTCTATGGCGTACCGGCGGCTTCGGGATCTCCCGGTGAGAGCGACCTGGTGGCCGCGGTGGTTCCCGCTGAAGAAGCGGGGCTGGATATAAAGGGGATTTTCAGCGCCTGCATGGCGTCGTTGGAGCGGAACAGCGTCCCATCATACCTCCAGGTGGTAGGCGAGATTCCCAAGACCGCTTCACAGAAGAACCTGGACCGCCTGCTCCGCGAGGAGTTCGACCCTGAAGGCGAAAACGTGCACCGGTTCGAGGACTATCAACAATCATAGCAGGGAGTATTCGGAAATGTATAAGGTCAAAATGATAGGCGGCGCTGTTACCAAGTTCGGGAAGCATATCGACCGCAATATGAAGTCGCTGGCCGCGGAGGCCGTGGAGGGCGCTCTCAAAGATGCGGGCATAACCAAGGAGCAGCTCCAGGGGGCCTGGGTGGGAAACGCCGCCCAGGGCGTGCTGGAAGGGCAGGAGTGCGTCCGGGGGCAGGTGGTGCTGCGGTCAATGGGGATCGGCGGCATCCCGGTGATCAACGTGGAGAACGCCTGCGCCTCCTCGGGAACGGCCCTTAACGGAGCCTGGGCCATGGTGGCCCTGGGAGAAATAGACGTGGCGCTGGTGCTGGGCATGGAAAAGATGTACTTCGAAGACCGCAGCCGGTCGATGGCCGCTTTCACCGGAGCCATGGACGTGGAGAAACTCGCCGAGATAACGGAGAATTTCAAGAAGCAGGCGGAAGAGGTCGAAAAAGCGCAGGAAGCCAAAGGCGAAGGGGGCAAGGAGAAATCGGGCAAGCGGACAATATTCATGGACGTATACGCCATAGCCGCCCGGCGGCACATGGACGCTTACGGCACCACCCAGCGGCAGCTGGCGGCGATCGCCTCTAAGAACCACTTCCATTCCTCCATGAACCCGCTGGCCCAATACCAGAACAAGTTCACCGTGGAGGAAGTCATTGCTGCCCCCGAGGTGGCCTGGCCCCTGACCCGTCCCATGTGTTCTCCCATCGGCGACGGGGCGGCGGCGGCCGTTATCTGTTCGGAAGATTTTGCCAGGAAAGCGGGGGCCGGAAGCGGGGTTGAAGTTGCGGCAACCGTTCTGGCCAGCGGTGAGGACCCGGACAAGCGGAAGGAGAGCGCGCTGAGGATAGCCTCTGCAAAGGCTTACGAAAAGGTGGGCATCGGCCCCGAAGACCTCAGCGTGGTCGAGGTTCACGACGCCACGGCAATGGGTGAGCTTACCGCCGTCGAGGAGCTGGGCCTGTGCGCGGTAGGAGAAGGGGGTCCGTTTGCCGAGGCCGGGAACACCACCCTGGGGGGTAAGGTTCCGGTGAACGTCTCGGGCGGGCTTGAATCCCAGGGGCATCCGGTGGGAGCCACGGGTATCCGCCAGGTGGTGGAGCTCTACTGGCACCTCACGGGCCAGGCGGGGGAGCGGCAGGTCGAAGGGGCCAAGGTGGGCCTGGCGCAGAACTCCGGCGGTTCCGTGGGAGGTTCCGAAGGGGCGGTATCCATCACCATTCTGAAGAACTGATCCACCGACCCATAGGTTGTTTCGCTCAGTGCAATATGATACGGGCGGGTTTCCTGACCGGAGCAGGGGGGTAGTTCGGCGATGAACTCAGAGCCGGAGTTGACATACTTTTCCGATCTCATCGAACACCAGGCAAAGACCGCCGGTGAAAAACCCTACATCCTTTTTGAAGACCGAGTGATCAGTTTCGCGGAATTCGATGCGGGAACCTGCAGGGCGGCCAACGGACTGAGAGCTCAGGGCGCCCGGCCGGGGGAAGGCGCGGCAATTCTCATGGGCAATTGCGCCGAATACCTGTATCTTTTCTACGGCCTGCCCAGAGGCGGATTATACAGCGTGCCCGTCAACGCGGCCCTGAAGGGGGATGGGCTGAGCTTCATTCTCACCCATTCCGACGTTAAATACCTGGTGGTGGACGATACCCTGTTCTCCAATTTCGTCGAGCTGGGCGGCAATATCGGCACCATTCGGAAGGTCTTCGTGCGCCGCACCACAGATGCCCCCATGCCTCCTGGAACGATAGACCTGGATTCGCTTCTTGACGCCTCTTCAGAGAGACCCCGGCATACCATCGATCCGGAGGTCATGACCTACCAGATGTATACCTCGGGGACCACCGGGTTCCCCAAGGGGGTGGTGACCAGGAACCGAAGTGCCAACGTTCAGCGGTTCATGGCTCTCTCGTCCATGCTGGTCAAGCCCCATGATGTGCTCTATACCAGCCTGCCCCTCTTCCACGCCAACGCACTGATGCTCACCGCGGGCTGGGCAATGTGTATGGGGGTCCCTTTCGGTTTGGAGAAGCGGTTTTCCGCCTCACGGTTCTGGGAATCCGTGAAGCGTTACGGGGCCACGCAGTTCAATGCCCTGGGGGCCATGATACCCATCCTGATGAAACAGCCCGAAAAGCCTGATGACACTGATAATCCGGTACGCCTGGTGATATCGGCGGCATGTCCGGCCAACCTCTGGGAACCGTTCGAGAAACGGTTCGGGGTAAAGATATGGGAGGCGTACGGTGCGGTGGACGGCGGAGGAACGATAATAATAAATTTCGGCAACGCCCCCGTGGGCTCGGTGGGGAAGCCGATGCCCGGCACGGAATGGAAGCTGACGGACGATGACGGCGAGGAGGTGTCCCCGGGAGAGGCGGGTGAGCTGATGGTCAGGATAACGGAAAATGCCCGCAGGGTGGAATACTACAAAAACCTCCAGGCGTCGGCGGAAAAGGTCCGCGGAGAATGGCTTCACAGCGGCGACCTCTTTTATGCCGACCAAGAAGGCAACCTCTTCTTCGTGGACCGCAAAACGGATTCCATGCGGCGTCGGGGCGAGAATATTTCTTCTTTTGAGGTGGAGAACGTGGTGGAGAAGCATCCGAACGTCGCTGAATGCGCCGCATTCGGGGTTCCCTCGGAGCTGGGGGAGGATGAGGTGATGATTTGGGTGAAGCCCGGAGCGGGAGCGGAGCTGGACATCAGAGACCTCATGGAGCATTGCGTAAAAAATATGGCCTATTTCATGATACCCCGCTACGTGGACGTGGTGGAAGAAATCCCTCGCACTGGCACTTTGCGGGTTCAGAAGGCGGAGATGAAGAGGCGAGGGGTGGCTGACAGCACCTGGGACAGGGAAAAGGAGATGCCGGGCCTGAAGCTGAAGTGAGCCCTGATCGATAGCTGTTTTGATGACAAATTCATTCTGAGAGGTATAGCCGATGAAGATGAAATTGGATGCTCAGGCGCGCTCTTCCCTCCCGGGGGAATTCGTGGAACTGGCTGATGGGGTTGTCCATTATGAAATGGGAGGCCCGGTGGACGGACAGAAGGTCGTTCTGGTTCACGGATTCGTCTCGCCTTACTTCGTATGGGACCCGAACTTCGACGCACTCACTGAAGCCGGCTTCAGGGTGCTGCGATACGACCTTTACGGCAGAGGCTACTCCGACAGGCCGGATGCAGTGTACAACCTGGACCTTTACGACCGACAACTGCTGAATCTGCTTTCGGCCCTGAGCATAGATGAACCGGTAGACCTCGTCGGTCTGTCCATGGGAGGCCCCATCGTCGGGACTTTCACAGACCGCCACCCTGATCGCGTGCGGAAGCTGTGCCTGATGGCTCCCGCCGGTTACCCCGTCCAGGACCCGTCCAACCCCATTCTTTCCGGTGACCCCGTTTCAGAGGATGACCTGAAGAATGCCGTTACGGACCAGGCGCTTATAGACCGAATCCCCAATAACTTCTACAAGCCGGAAAACTTACCCCAATTCGGGGAGGAATTTCGCAAACAGATGCAATACGAAGGGCTGAACAGCGCCCTTTTATCCACCCTCCAGAACGTGCCCCTGCACAATATGGAGGAAACTTTTGCGCGCGTGGGCAGGCAGGATCGGCCGGTGATATTATTCTGGGGGCCTCACGACAAGCTGCTCCCCATCGCCAACAACGAAAAGTTCAAAGAAGCCATTCCCCATATCGAATACCATGCAATTGAGGATGCCGGGCACTGCGTCAACTATGAACGGCCCGATCTGGTTAACCCGCCACTCATCGAATTTCTAAAGAAATAGCTGTTTCCGCTCGAAACTATAAACATAGTATTTGTCTACCTATGCGTCCTCAAATGTTTTGTCCCCGGAAGCGATGGGACGCATCTGCTAATTGTTTATAGGAGGGGTGGAACATGAGAAAACTTGCCCAAAGCTACCAGCACAAAGAGTACACCGTCCGCAAGAAGGTCTTTAAAATATTCGGCGCCGCTTTTGATATTTACGGCCCAAATGGTGATCTCGTCTTCTTCTCAAAACAGAAAGCCTTCAAGCTCAAAGAGGATATTCGGGTCTATTCCAACAAAGAAATGACCCAGGAGCTTATGCTGATCAAGGCCAGGCAGATCTTAGATTTCTCGGCGGTTTACGACGTGATGGATTCTCAGACCAACGAAAAGGTAGGCGTTCTGAAGCGAAAGGGCATGAAATCCCTCATCAAGGACGAGTGGATCATCATGGATAGCTCGGAGAGGGAAATCGGCACGGTTAAAGAGGACAAACTGTTTCTTGCGCTGCTGCGCCGTGCCCTGACAAATCTGATTCCTCAGAGCTTTATCGGCGATGTCAACGATCAACAGGTATTCAAATTCAAGCAGAATTTTAATCCTATCGCGCCCAAGCTATACCTGGACTTTACGCCGGACGCGAACGAGTCCCTGGACAGACGTCTGGGGATAGCAGTGGCGATTCTCCTGATCGCCATTGAAGGCAAGCAAAATTAGTTCCAGTATTTCCTCCATAGATATTCTGTCCTTATTTCTTGCGGAGCAGTGTCCTATCTAGTATATTGAGTAGACTGTTATTAACTCATAACTTTTCTTCGCATCAGGGGAAAGGGTAAATAACATTAAGGCCCTGCCCGAAAAAAACGTCGTTGTGAGTTAATGTATTCTCTTAGGGTTTGGGCCTTAAGAGGGTAATTTTATTGGTCTTTATTAGTTATGAACCGCTTTTTAGTCTACCATACGTTCAAAAATTAACCCTAAAAAGGAGAGATTAAGATTAGTAAACTACTTTATTTCGGCGGAACCGGTACCAGCGATCCCACAAAAGCGGCTTTCCCGTTTATCGGCGCGAAAGGCGCTTTGGACGCAGGCATCGAATGCTATATAGCCCTTTT
>JAUXIQ010000183.1 GCA_030620925.1 Nitrospinota bacterium | reverse complement strand
ATGGGGCATGCTGAGAAATTCATAGTCGGGAAATCCCCACGCTTTGGCCATCGCACTTCCTGTTTCTACGAATTCGTCGGTCACGATGGAGGCTGCCGGCACGCCCTGTTTTTCAAACAGAATCCCGTCGAGCACACTGCCCGAGCTGCACGAGCCTCAATCTCCGACCCCTGCAATAACGACATCGCAGTTAGAGGCGAATTCATTGATGATCTCATCGTGGGCCGGCACAGCGGCGTTGTGCTTTCTGGCGATGATATGGTTTTTGGCGCCGTACTCCTTTTCGAGGATGGTGGCGATTTTAATCAACAACTTGTCAGAGTTGAACTTGGTGTTATCCACCAGACCGATGCGGAGATTATTGAGTGATTTCGGCCTCGGCGCAAATTCAAATCTCTTTTCTTCAGCTGGGTTTGTAGGGTCGAAAATCTTCAAAATGTCTTTCCTCCTTTGATGTTTCGTCGTTTACGACCGGCGAATTTCCTTGGTGACGCTCTCCGATGCGACCTTGCCCCCCCATCCCGGTATAAAAGCGGAAAAGGCCCCCGCCCGACTGCCGGCCGCGACGACTATGAAATCTTCGGGGGAGGCCACCAGCGAGAACATGCTGGTTTCATCCTCCGGGGCTATTTCTCCCGGCCGGAGGTTGATGCGCTTCAATTCCGCAACGGAGGATTGCGAATTTTCGAAACAGAAGCGTTTTATATCATCCTTAGACCATCCCTCTTTGGCAAAAACCTGCATATGTTCGCCCGAAATAACGATGATATACTGAGGCTGCGCTGCGGTACCCGCCGAGATGCGCATGTGGGCGCAGGCTGTGGTCAGAATCCCTTCGGCGGTATTACTGAGCTGGTTGTAAAACTGATGAGGCGCTAAAGCGGCCAGGACGGTCACGGCACTCTGTTCGGGCCTGAATCCTCGCTCAACGTGAACCGGGGGCCAGGGACTTTCCTCCTCGTTCTCTGCGATACAGAAGGTATACTTACCGCCATGGCCGAGCGTGCTGCGGTCCAGTTGCCCCGGCATGGTTCCAATGACGTTTCGCATCACAAGACGCACCGCACGTCCGATGGTCGAATTGGCGCGCCAGCCGGGCCCGAAAAGGTTGTCACCATGGTTGATTTCCAGCTCGCCGGCGATGGGGCCGTTGACCAGCATGAATAGAGCGGACCCGCCGGTGCTGGTGGCAGGGCCATGATAGCTCCAGCGGGGATCGCCGATGCCCTCAAGGGCGGCAACAATCACCGGCATATATTCCGGTTTGCATCCAGCCATTACCGTGTTGATTGCCACCTTTCCCGCGGTGACTGAAACCTGACGGTGCTCGATAAAGGTGATTTCATCGTCAGGTTCGAGCCCGGAAGCTTCGAGCATCGCCCGAATACTTTCTTCCGTCGGTGGTATGACAGGCAGTCCGTCTGTCCATCCCCTGGTATAGTATAACTCTGCGGCTTCTACCGCATCGCCGACCTCGTGGCTGCTGGATTGCGACTTCGCAGGCGACATCGTGCAAACTCCTCATCATGAATAAAAAACTTTTCTTCTGGTCAGGTGAATTATAAGTGAGAAAGGCCGGGGTTTCAAGCAGGAACCTCCGAGAAGTTGGGGTATTGCCACGTCAAAATCGTACAATAGGATGGGCGGAAGTAACTTCGACGAAACATAGTAAACCCACTATGTTGTGGTTGGTCAAATTGGGCCACTACTCAAGATTAAATCCGGACATCGAAAGTCTTTGCTTTAGAATTGTTTCAATTGATAGTGAGACTATGGTATCTTGACGAGGCGGAAGCCCAGGTAGGGGCTGCCTTGCGAAAAGTAGGAACGATGGGCCGACCGGCAGTAACTGCCGGGGCTGATCCAGCTGCCGCCGCGAAAAACCGGGCCTGAGCCTGACCCCGTATATAGAGGGTCGTCAGGAGAATGTTGCTCGTAAGCAACAGGGCTATATATATCCTGAACCCACTCCCATACATTTCCGTGCATGTCGTATAGTCCCCAGGAGTTGGGCATTTTCTGAGCGACAACTTGGGTTTTAAATCCAGAATTTCCATTATACCAGCCATATTCTTCGAGCATGACTTCCGCATTCCCAAAACTGTATCGTGTGGTGGTCCCAGACCTGGCGGCATACTCCCACTCCGCCTCCGTAGGCAGGCGATACCTCTCGCTCCTTTCCTTCTGATTCAGCCTTCGGATGAACTCTTGCACATCGTCCCAGGAAACTTGCTCTACGGGACAATCATCACCGCAGTTCTTAAAATGCGATGGGTTGTTATCCATGATCGCCCGCCATTGGCCCTGGGTCACCTCGGTAACTCCCATGTAGAAACCGCTGGTTAGGTTAACCTGATGCTGAGGGCCTTCATTATCGAATCTCCCTTTTTCCGAGGAAGGGCTCCCCATCATGAAGGTTCCCGGCCTGATGTACATAAACCTCATCTCCATACTGTGGGGAAAGGTCTCTGCACTTTGTTTTATATTACGTCCCTGGGCATAACTCAGTCCACTGTCATCCGGATAAAGATAGGAACCGCTGATAATAAAAAGGCTTAAGACCATAAGGCTTACCAGAGTCATGACGCCCTTTTTCATTTTATAACCTCCTTGCACCTATTTCCCAAGGTATGGCAACGCTCTCAGAAGCCCCGCACAAGAATCTCGTATTTATAATCGGTAAAATGGAAACACTCCAAAAGCACAAAACTCGAAAATGCGTATTTCGGGACTTCGAGGATTTTATCAAAGAGGGCTCTACAACTGTTTTCCCTTTCCTCTTATACGGGGAAAAACCTAAAATAGGATAGCAGGTTATCTGTTTATACCTTCAATTTCTCTTCTACCTGATGAAATCTCTACAAGCAAGCTTAAAATCCGGTTATGTTGGTCTAAATCTATCCATACCCAGGTAAAATGTAAGGCTGCCGTGCTCAGGCTGAGCAGGGAATAGATTTCAATAGACCGGGCTGGTTTTAGGAGATCCTTAATGAGTCTCAAAGTTTAACTAAAAAAATGGTATAATAAGGCCGATATAGTCCTTAATAATAGTGGGCGATGATATTTAAGTTCATGAGTGCCTGAGTCGTTGGAATCTGGAAGTAAGAAAAGTAGCGGTGAACCCATGGGAAAACGTAAACCTCGGCAAGACGGAATGGCGCTGGTATTTATGCTTATGGTGCTTGGCCCGCTGCTGATTGTCGGCACCGTGAGCCTCAACACGGCGGTAAGTAAACACCAACAGATAAGCATAGCGAAGCTTAAGCGTGAAGCCTTCCATCTGGCTGATATGGGGCTGATCCAGGGGGCGGTACAGCTAAAACAGGATGATAACGACGGTTTTGAAGACGTAGAGCTGACCGCGACCTATCCTCTGGAGACTGTAATTGTTAACTCCGACAGCTACAACATGCACAGGTGGATAGATACCATCACGGTGGACGATAGGAAGAAATTCAAAGTCTGGCTCACCGACAATAATGATACAGGTTATGCTGGCGGCTTATCCAACGACACCATTGTGTCCGACAACAACGATGAAGACCTGGCGGTAGTCCTGATCTCTCAAGGGTGGGTGGAGGATGGAATTGGAAACGTGTATGTTTATTCTACCGTTAAAGGTCTTTATAAGAGGGTACCTTACAAGCCGGATCACGCCGTTGTATCCGGTGGCGATATAAACCTGCAAGGCAACATATCGGTACTAGGTTCCGAACAATCTATCCACACTAACAGTAACTTCTCAAGTAACGGTGGTGGTGATGTCGCTGAAGGCGAAGTCACCGCTACCGGTACGGTGACCGGGGTAGTCGATCTTGTCGGAGGTGGCACCACTGGCATCGGTGATGTGCAGGTGATAGATATACCTGCCATAAACCCAGAATACTACAGGTCACTGGCGAGTAACCTGGTAATAGACATATCCAACATATTGACCGTTCCCAAGAGGCCGCCAGGCGGTGCGGGTGACCTCCATGAGAACTTTGACAACACGGAATGCCTTTTTCTCTACAGGGACCCCCCGGATGCTGCTACAACAGTTACCATAGAATTTAGTTCAGGCTGCCCCGGCAGCACAGCCACCGTCCCTCTAAGCGGAGTAGTATATATAAATGGGAATGTAATAGTGAGCATAACCGGTCAACCCTGGAGCGGCGTGATTATAGCCTCTGGCGATATAGAGTTCCTTGCTAACGCGAGTGTTCAGGGTCATTCTGACCTTGAAGGTGTAGCTGCTGTTTCAAGCGGACAAATAATTTTTTCAGGAGCCGTAGCCATCGGCAGTCCGGGCAACCAGTTAGGTCTCTATACAGCTTCCAATTTCGATTATTGTTGCGGCGGCAATAAAACTATTTACGGTCCTACGATATCAAGCACCGGGTCTTCTCTCAACTCTTTGAGCGGAAATATCACTATCATTTATGACAACACCGCACCGCCTCCAAACGGCCCGCTCATCGGAAAACTCATATCCTGGACCAGATTAGAATGACCAAATTATCGCCCCTGTTGTTTTCATTCTCACTCAACGGGCGCGGTTAAATCTTTTAATTAAAAAAAAGAGGGCGTTAATAGAGGCGTCTTCTTATGATAATTCTTCGAGGAGTGCTTTGGCGTCTTTGAGGTCGGCTGTGTCGAAGCCTTCGGTGAACCAGTCGTAGACAATGGCAAGCAGGTCGCGGGATTCCTCACGCTTGCCCTGTTTCTGCCACAGGCGGCTCAGGCTCATGGCCGCCCGCAACTCAAAAGATTTTGCACTCTGCTTACGGGCAATCTCAATGGCTTTATTAAAACACGTTTCCGTCTCAATCTCATTCCCCTTCGATTGGGCCAGTAACAATTCCCCTCTTTGACGATGCAAATCCGCTCCAATGAAACGGCCTCCGGCCTTGTGCAATCCATCCAGCCCCTCGGCCAGAGTGGTAAGTCCTTCTTCGGCCTCTCCTCCTCTTCCGTACCCCTCGACCAGCACAGCTATCATAAGCGGCCACAGCCCTCCCCCCGTTGCTCTTGCAGCGTCCTGACCTTTTTGCATCATCGAAATTCCCTCTTCTACCTCCCCTTGCATAGTCAGCGCCCAACCCCAGTAGAT
>JAUXIQ010000222.1 GCA_030620925.1 Nitrospinota bacterium | reverse complement strand
GGATATGCTCGGATTGCCTGGACGGATGCAAGGGAGGATGTGAGATATGGCTCGCGGCGTTCAGGGGCCGGGAGGTGATCTACCCCGGTCCTTTCGCGGAGATAACCGCCGGAGCGGACAAAAACTACCCGGTGGACTATTCACACCTGAATATTCAGGGCTACGCAGTGGGGGCGGAGGGCCTGCCCGAAGGCGTGGAAGCAGGCCCCGACACGGCGGTATTCCCCGCTGTGGACACGGAAACGGAGTATGGCTGGGAGAAAAAAGTCAAGATGCGGGTGCCCATTTTCACCGGCGCCCTCGGTTCCACGGAGATAGCGAGAGTCAACTGGGAACATTTCGCCATCGGAGCCGCCATCGGTGGCGTTACGCTGGTGTGCGGCGAGAACGTTTGCGGGATAGACCCCGGGCTTGAGCGGAACGGGGATGGCAGTGTCAAAAAATCCCCGGAGATGGACCGCCGAATAGAGACCTACAATAGGTTTCACGAAGGCTACGGCGAGATACTCATCCAGATGAACGTGGAAGACACGCGGCTGGGGGTTGCGGAATACGTTTTGGAGAAGCATAAGCTGGACACCATTGAGCTGAAGTGGGGGCAGGGTGCCAAGTGTATCGGCGGCGAAATCAAAGTCAACGAGATAGAGAGGGCTATCGAGCTGAAGGAGAGGGGCTACATCGTCCTGCCCGACCCCACGCTGCACGAGATTCAGGAGGGGTACAAGGACGGGGCGATCCGGGAATTCGAGCGGCATTCCCGCCTCGGTTTCGTGACCCGCGACTCGTTCCTGGGAGAAGTAGAGCGGCTCCGCAAGCTGGGCTTCAAAAGGATTACGCTCAAGACCGGCGCCTATTCGATGGTAGAGCTGGCCATGGCGCTCCGGTTCGGGGCGGAAGCGGAGCTGGACCTGCTCACCATAGACGGCGCCCCCGGAGGCACGGGCATGAGTCCCTGGCCTATGATGAACGAGTGGGGCATCCCCACCTTTTACATCCAGTCCCTGGCCCATCAGTTCTGCGAGAAGCTAACCGCAAATGGGTTGAGAGTGCCCGACCTGGCCATCGCCGGCGGATTTTCCTCCGAAGACGGTATCTACAAGGCCATCGCCATGGGCAGCCCATACATCAAGGCCGTCTGTATGGGAAGGGCCCTGATGATACCGGGAATGGTGGGGAAAAACATCGGAAAATGGCTGGAAAACGGCGACCTGCCAAAGACCGTTTCCAAGTACGGGACCAAGGTGGAGGAGATTTTCATCGCTTATGAGGAACTGGTCGAGAAATATGGTAACGAGATGAAAGATATACCTCTGGGCGCCTTGGGCATCTATACATTCTGCCAGAAAACGAAAGTGGGGCTGCAGCAGTTGATGGCCGGAAGCAGGAGGTTCAGGCTTTCGAACATCTCCCGCAAAGACCTGATGGCGCTTACGGAAGATGCGGCGAAGATTTCCGGCATCTCCTACGTGATGGAGGCCTACAGGGAAGAAGCGGAAAAAATTCTCGACGGATGACGCAGCGTTTGCCGGGGAGTTTGTTTTTCTTTTTTGACAGGTTGTGATGCTGCGCTCCACCTCTTTTTAATGAAATGGAATACCTTTTCGGCGATACGGATATAGCGGCGCGGAGGCTGAAAGTCCTGGCGGAGGTCTATGCCGAGCCGACCAGGGCCTTTCTGCTCGACGCGGTTGCAGATGAACCCCGCCTGGCGGTGGACGTGGGCTGCGGGCCGGGCTATACTACGCATTTATTGTCGGATGTCCTCCAATGTGAGCATACGGCGGGCCTGGACAATTCCGAGCATTTCGTATCGCTCGCCAAAAAGACCGAAACGGAAAAAGTCTCTTTTTATCTGCACGACGTAACGTCGCTTCCTTTTCCTGCGGGACCGGCCGATCTCATCTACTGTCGCATGCTGCTCACCCATCTGAATGAGCTCCGCTCCCAGATAACGGATTGGGCCACACAGCTTCAGCCCGGCGGGCTTTTGCTGATAGAAGAAGTGGAGTGGATCCACATGGAGAAAGACGTATTTAAGGATTACATCAAAATTGTCGACGCCATGCTCGAACATCAGTCCAACCAACTCTACGTGGGGCCGCCGCTGGACGGTTTCACGGATATCGGGGGCCTGAAGAAGCGGGCGAGCCGGGTCAGGCGGAAGCTGGTTAAAAACAGCCAGGCGGCGACCATGTTCTTTTTGAACATGCAGTTCTGGAAAGAGAGTCCTTTTATCCGGGCGAACCATTCGCCGGAGACGATCGACCGGTTGGAGCAGGGACTCTACGCCCTCTCCGATGAATCGAACAGGGAAATGGAAATCGAGTGGGGCATGCGACAGCTCGTTTACCAGCGGGCATGATAAGATGTTGCACGCGTTGAACTCTGGTAGTTATATATAAAGGTATATAATTGTCAGGCTGATTGTATGGTTTATAGATCATGAGAGGCGCGGATTTGAAGGAAAAAGAGTACAGCCCTTCCTGCGAGGCGTTCGCCTTCGATAAGGAGAAGGTCGAACGGGTGGCGGCCGAGATGATACCCGAGGGCCAGGCATCGGAGCTTGCCTCTACTTTCAAGGCCCTGGGGGATCCAGTCAGGGCCAAGATATTGTACGCACTATCCAATGAAGAGCTTTGCGTGTGCGATATTTCCGTGCTGCTCAACATGTCCGAGTCGGCCATATCCCACCATCTGCGCGTTCTGCGCTCCCTCCGGCTGGTCAAATATAGAAAAGAGGGGCGGATGGTGTTTTATTCCCTCGACGACGAACATATTTTAAACCTCCTCGAAGAATGTTTGAGCCACGTCCGCCATTCCTAGGCGGTCGAACCACTACAGTTTTACTATCAATCTCCCGATAAAATTGTTGACAAACGGCTTAGAGATAGTAAAATATATATGAACATCTGTTCATATATTTGATACTGGGGGTGCACTTTCAATGCCTTTTTTCGACCAGGCCGCCGGCGCGGTAATGGGTATTCTGCTGGAGGCGTTTCACGTCCTCAACGAAGCTTCCTTATATCTGCTGATAGGGCTTGCCCTGGCCGGTCTGTTCAAGGTCGTCTACAAACAGGAAAAAATCTACAGCCACATGGGCGGTGATGACGCCCGGTCGGTGGTGCGTGCGGCGCTTTTCGGAATACCGCTCCCGCTGTGCAGTTGCGGGGTGGTGCCCATGGCGCTGTCCATGAGGCGGCAGGGTTCTTCCAAAGGAGCGTCTCTCTCGTTTATGGTCTCCACGCCCGAGACGGGGGTGGACTCCATCGCAATCTCTTACGCACTGCTGGGCCCTTTGTTTGCGGTGTTCAGACCGGTTGCGGCATTGGTGACGGCGGTGGTGACCGGTCTCTGGGCCAACGCCTTGAAGGGTGAGGAAAAGGTGCAGGAACCGACGGAGGACATCTGCCAGGTGTGCGACCTGGAGAACGGGGACACCGGGCACTCGCACACCAGGCGGGAGATGGCGGGCAGCGCCTTCCGCTACGCTTTTGACGAATTTTTCGGAGATATCGCGGGCTGGCTCTTCTTCGGTTTCCTGCTGGCGGGCGTGGTCTCATACATCATTCCGGAAAACTTTTTCAGTGACTACATGGGTGGACCTTTCTCCTCCATGCTTCTGATGCTGGCGGTGGGGGTGCCCATATACATCTGCGCCAGCGCGTCCACCCCCATAGCGGCGGCTCTCATTTTGAGGGGTTTGAACCCCGGTGCGGCGCTGGTCTTCCTGCTGGCCGGACCGGCCACCAACGTTGCCGCCATAACCATGGTGGGCCGTTACCTCGGAAAACGGGTTACGGTAGTCTACCTGGTGTCAGTGTGCGCCATGAGCCTCCTCATGGGTTATCTGCTCAACGTATTGGTCCTGGGCCTGGGGCTGGACTACACCACCTACGTGACCCACGGCACCGAATTCCTGCCTTACTGGCTGAAAATTGGGACATCGGTGATAGTTCTGCTGCTCTTCCTCAGATGCGTGATAGTCCGATTTCGCCGGAAGCATTTGTCGGAGGACGATCTCTGTTGCCAGGCTGAACACTCTCATGCCGCCGGTGAGCTCAGCCATCATCATTAAGTTTTGCATAGGAAACTGAGGAAACCTTTTTGGGAAAAACGTTTCCTCAGACTCCTTCCAAAAACTTTTTAAACTGTCACCCGCGGATGTGCCTATTGCTAACCCCCTTGTATGATCTATTCAGGTGAAATACAACCAGTCGTTGAGACAATTCATGAATTGTCTCAACAGGATTGTCGCTCATACGTGGGACAGGCGCGATTGTAGGGGCAGGTCTCGTGCCTGCCCGGGGCGATCATCCGCCCTCCCGTGGGACGAGGGGTTCACAGAGGCAATGATGCTCCCGCCGCGAGGTGGGTTCGAACCCCGTCACT
>JAUXIQ010000385.1 GCA_030620925.1 Nitrospinota bacterium | reverse complement strand
GAAGTCGCCGCCATCACGGGAGCCCCGTTCAAGTATCCGGAGTTTGAGCTAAAAGAAGAGGGGGAACCCGCGGATAGATGGACGTCGGTGGAGATACTGGAACCCGAGCTGTGCCCCAGATATACAGCCCGCATCATCGCAGGAATCAAGATCAAGTCTTCACCCCTCTGGATGCAGCTCCGCCTCAAGGCCGCCGGTATGCGACCCCTCAACAACATCGTGGATATCACCAACTACGTCATGCTGGAGCTGGGCCAGCCGCTTCACGCCTTCGACTATCACCTGCTGAAAGAAAACCGCATCATAGTCAGGCGGGCGGAGAAGGGAGAACTGCTGGTCACCCTGGACGGCAAAGCGCGCACTCTCGACGACACCATGCTGGTGATAGCAGACGCCGGGAGAAGCGTCGCCCTTGCCGGCATCATGGGCGGGCAGGATACAGAGGTCACAGAAAAATCAAAGGACATACTCCTGGAAGCCGCCCACTTCGACCCCCTCACCAACAGGAAAAACGCCAAAATATTGGGGCTGGATACGGAGGCCTCATATCGCTTCCAGCGGTTTGTCGATCCCCGGGGTACGGCCTTCTCCACCGATAGGGCGGCATATTTCATGTCTCTGCTGGGGGAAGGCAAGGCGGCCCCCGGCCTGGCGGACCAATGGCCCCTAAAAAAAGAAACGACCAGAATAAATATGAGAGCGGGGTACACCAATAAGGTTCTGGGCACCGACCTGGAAAGAGACCAGGTATCAAGCTATCTCCGCAAATTGCAGTTCGATGTAAGCGAGGTGGATGGAGAAACCCTCTCCGTGGAAATTCCCTCCTATCGTTCGGACCTCGTCAGGGAAATCGACCTGGTGGAAGAGGTGGCCAGGCTCTATGGCTACCAGAAAATCAACAGCACCATCCCCTACGGGAAAATGGCGCTGGAAAACCCCATGACCCTCGATGCACCAGAACATCTTGCCAGAAATACCCTGACCGATCTGGGGTTCATGGAAATAATCAACTACAGCTTCATCAGCGAAAAAGCGCTGGACAACCTCGACATCCCCCAGGATGACGCCAGGAGAGCTATGGTAAAACTCATAAACCCTCTCAACCAGGACTGGACCTGCATGAGGACCACAATGCTCCCCGGCCTGCTCCAGACCATACTCTCAAATCTCAACAGAAACCAATATAACCTCAAACTGTTCGAGATAGGCAGAACATACTTCCAGGGCGAACAGGAACAGTTGCCCCGGGAGCACAACTACCTGGCAGCCGTCATTACCGGCTTCATGGGAAGCGGCCTCTGGGAGGACAACCAGGAAGAAGCGGATTTCTTCGATCTCAAGGGCCCTCTGGAGATGGTCCTTGAGAAACTGCGTTGTGAAAATGTAGAGTTCGCCAAGACCGACCTGCCCCCCTTTCTTTCCGCACGGTCGGCCGAGGTAAGGGTTGGAGGTGAACCCGTGGGGTCCGTGGGGGAATTGAAAACAGAAGTGCTGGAAGCATTCGACCTGCACAGAAAAGTCTTCGCCCTGGAGATCGATTTAGACAAGGTGTTGGAACCCTCTGCAATCAAAACCCGTCGCTTTCAGCCGCTTCCCAAATTTCCTTCCGCTACCAGAGACTTGGCGCTGGTGCTCGATGAAGGTGTGCCCTCAGCAGAGGTAATCCTCGCCATCAAAGAAATAGCCCCCCCGATCCTCAAGCAAGTTAGCCTCTTCGACGCCTATACGGGCAAACAGGTGCCCCCGGGTAAAAAGAGCCTGGCCTATTCGCTCATATTTTTATCAGAAGACAGGACGCTGGTAAACGAGGAGATAAACCGTTTCATGGAAAAGCTTGTCGCTCATCTCGCGGAAAAAGTGGGGGCCGTGCTGCGCTGAAGATCGCAGCTCCGGAATTTGCACCGACTGCACCGGCGGAATTTACAAAACTTTATTATGATTTCCGCTTTAAGATTTTACTTAATACGCTTTTGCCCTTGTGGAGAAAAAGGATGGAAGCCCAGAAACTGGAACTCCTTGAATCGAGAGTATTAAAAGCTATCAATGAAATAAGTAGATTGAAAGAAGACAACACCAGGCTCAAGGCCGAGATCGAAGAACTGCAAAAACGGGCCACGGATAAAGAAGGGCAGATTTCCACCCTCAGCAAAGAGGCTCAAAAACTGGAAGAACAGTCTGTGAAAAGCCAGCAGCTCCTTCAGGAGCGGGAAGAGATAAGACTCAAGATAGAGAGTTTGCTTGACAAATTGGAGAAAATTGATATCATCTAAAATAATTTTATTAGAGATGATTACAAACGGAATGTAACCTTGAAAACAGGCCTCTTAACTATTTAGGGAATCGGGTTGAAGAGAGAAACCGAAGTTGAAATTTTCGGAAACAGCTATATCGTGAGAAGTGAGACGGAAGAGGAGTATACACGCCAACTGGCCAAATACGTGGACGGCAAGATGAAGGAAGTAGCTGGAGGAGTCAACACAATCTCCAGTCTTAAGGTGGCCATACTGGCGGCGCTCAGCATCTCCAGCGAACTGTTCGAGCTCACGGAGAAACACCGCCAACAAAACGACTATATCGATAGAAAGGCGACTAAGCTGATTTCCATACTGGATACCAAACTAGAGGAAAAAACAGCTCAATAGAACCGATTATACCGGTAGCCGCACATATTACCATCTATACATTTGTGATGCTTTTGCCCCTACTGTGCCCGTGATGGAAGAGCGGTGTTTGAACCAATAGTACTTACAAGGGAACCCGTGTTAAGCTACGGTGTGCTAAGCCCTAGACGGGAAGCCTGAAGTAGCTTGTAGGGTACCCCCCTAATTATCTAGGGTTCAACAAAACTCAACCACACGGCATTTTGGTGGGGGCAATAAGTTGTCTCATTTATTTAATTTATAACCATATGTTTTTTGTCCCTGTTCTAG
>JAUXIQ010000044.1 GCA_030620925.1 Nitrospinota bacterium | reverse complement strand
TTCTGCCTTATGGTGCGCATGGTGCTCTTGCTGAGCTGAATGGCGGTCACCACGCTGTTCAGGTCGCCGCCGATGAGGGTGACGTCCGAGGCCTCCATTGCCACGTCTGTGCCGGTGCCTATGGCTATTCCCACATCTGCTTGCGCAAGGGCGGGAGCGTCGTTGATGCCGTCGCCCACCATGGCCACTACCCTACCTTCACCCTGTAGTTTCTTAACCTCCTGAGCCTTTCCCTCCGGCACAACTTCAGAAAGCACCCGGCCTATGCCAACTTGGCTTGCAATAGCTTCTGCGGTCCTTTTATTATCGCCGGTGATCATTACCACCTCAACGCCCATGTCGTGCAGCCGCTCAACGGCTTTCACTGAACCCTCTTTCAACACGTCTGCCACGGCAATTATCCCGCCAAGGGTACCATCCAGGGCAACGTACATAGGCGTCTTGCCATCGCCGGAGAGCTTATCCGCCTCGTGCGACAGGCCGTCGGTATCTATGGATAAGTCGTTCATGAGCTTCAGGTTACCGATGGATAACGTGACACCGCTTATCTTTGCCTTGATCCCATGGCCGGCCACGGCTTCGAACTCCTCGGGGTCATTGAGCTGTACGGCCTCCTCTTTAGCTTTGTTGACGATGGCCTCTCCCAGGGGGTGTTCGGAGCCTCGTTCCGCACTGGCAACCAACCTAAGTAGTTCTTCACGTTTATGTCCGTTGGTTGTTATGACGTCCGTCACCTGGGGTTCCCCTTTAGTGAGCGTTCCCGTCTTGTCGAAGATAATGGAATTTATCTTATGCGCCGTCTCCAGGCTTTCACCGCCGCGAATCAGTATGCCGTTCTCGGCCCCCTTGCCGGTACCTACCATTATGGCTGTGGGTGTAGCCAGCCCCAGCGCGCAGGGGCAGGCGATTATGAGTACGGCACCGAAGTTGAGCAGAGCGAAAAGGAAGGCGGGCTCCGGCCCGTAAAAATTCCATATCACCAGGGTGAAAACGGCCACCGATATAACCGCCGGAACGAAATATCCCGCGATCCTGTCCGCCAGACGCTGTATGGGCGCTTTCGAGCCCTGGGCTTCCTGCACCAGCTTGACTATCTGGGCCAAGGCCGTCTCCTTGCCCACCCTGACGGCCTCGAACCGGAACGTCCCCGCCTTATTGATTGTGGCCCCGATGACTTCATCCCCCTCTTTCTTCTCCACGGGTATGCTCTCTCCGGTGAGCATGGATTCATCGATGGTTGAGTAACCCTGCGTGATGACGCCGTCAACGGGGACCTTCTCCCCCGGCCTCACCACCACCACGTCCCCCATCCGCACCTCTTCGATCGGAATATCCACCTCCTGGTCATCCCTTATCACACGCGCCGTCCTGGCCTGCAACCCCATGAGCTTCTTGATGGCTTCCGAGGTCTTCCCCTTGGCTGAGGCCTCCAGCAATCGACCCAGGAGGATGAGGGTGATTATCAAGGCGGCTGTATCGAAATAGACGTTAGGCCTATAGCCTTTACTGATGAAATAGTCAGGGAACAGGGTCATGGCTACGCTATAACTGAAGGCCGCTGAGGTACCTACAGCTATTAGGGTATTCATGTCGGAGGTCTTATTCTTCAGGGCCGCCCAGAAGCCTGCGTAAAACTGTTTGCCGACCCAGAACTGGACGGGTGCCGCCAGAATCATGAGCAGATAAAAATTGGTCAGGAAATGCGGCACGCCGGGCAGCCATTCGGCGAAACTGCCCAAGAGAATGGGCACGGAAAGTATGATGCCCATGGAAAGCTTTATTTTAAGCACCCTGATCTCTTTCCGTCGCTCTTTCTTCTCGGTATCCGCTATCTC
Organism: Nitrospinota bacterium; assembly: GCA_030620925.1. Classification (GTDB taxonomy): domain Bacteria; phylum JAUXIQ01; class JAUXIQ01; order JAUXIQ01; family JAUXIQ01; genus JAUXIQ01. Next base: position 8,131 of record JAUXIQ010000044.1, on the reverse strand, counting down.
ATCCGGCTCCTTCCCCGCCAACACTTTGTAGCCTATCCCGGTCACGGCTCGTTTCAGGTCCTCCATGGAAGCCGCAGAGGGAAGGTATTCCACGGTGGCTGTTTCGGTGGCGAAGTTGACAGAGGCGCTGACCACCCCCTCCACACCCTTGAGGGCCTTCTCCACTTTGGCCACACAAGAGGCGCAGGTCATCCCCCCGATGGGGAGATCCACCTTCTCCACGGCGGTCTGATAGCCTAACTTCTCTACCACACCCTTGAGGGCATCAAAATCCGCCTTTTCCGGGTCGAAGTTCACCGTGGCCCGTTCCATGGCGAAGTTGACGTTGGCCTCCTCAACGCCGGGAGTAGAGTTCAGTGCCTTCTCTATTTTCGCCGCGCATGCCGCACAGGTCATCCCTTTTATTCCGATGTCCACTCTGTTTTTCGTTTTCACTTCCATCTAGACCATCCCTCTCCAGTTAGGTATAAAAATACTCCCTCGCTCGCTATATATAAGCCGACCAGCCTCAGCCATCACTAACGCCTCCTGAAGCGGGAGACGACTTCCATGACTTCGTTTATCTTCTCCTCCTTCTCCTTCTCCCTACCTGAGGCCATGGCTTCGGCCACGCAATGCTCCAGGTGCTGCCTCATCACCAGGTCTTCGATCCTGGACAGCGCACCCGCAACGGAGGAAAGCTGGATGAGAATGTCCACGCAGTACCTGTCCTCCTCCACCATTTTCTGTATGCCCTGAAGCTGCCCGACGACCTTGTTCATCCTGACGGTGACTTCCTTTGCAATCTCATGGTTTCTCATGCTGCACCCTCTCGATAACGAGTAGTTTAAAATAGCCGATTATGCTTATGGGGGGCATGGGTATAATTGATTACATCACTTTAGAATCTGCATAATCATCCATTATAAGCAGTATCATCCCCTTTCAGCTCAATGTTAATATAGTATGCCCCCGGGGGGTAGTCAAGAATAAATGTTGAAATCCCGGGAATATTAAACTATATTTCCAGACAGACGTCTTTAGATTAAGACCGACCAAAAAGAGTGTAACTCAACGGTCGATGCGACCATAAATAATTTAACCTTAGCAATAAGAGGAGATTTGAACATGATGGGTTGGGGAATGGGTACCTCCGGGATGTGGGGAGGCCCGATAATAATGATTCTGGTCTGGGCGCTCATTATCGTGGGCATTGTTTTTCTGGTAAGATGGGTCGTGAGAGAGAACAGAGGCGACTCACCTGCCAGTGAAACGCCTTTGGAGATTCTCAAAAAGCGCTATGCCCGCGGGGAGATAGACAGGGCCCAGTATGAACGGATAAAAGAAGATATAAGCTGAGGGCTTCCGCCGAAACAATCCAACTTTGGTCTTGATAGTAGGAGAGCCTCCGGAGATAATAGGTTGAGATTCAGGTGCAGCCGGCTCTATAATGCCGGAATGCCGGCCTTCATGGGGAGAACCCACTCCAACGTATTTGAGGCCCTTTAAGCCCGGCCATGGTATTAATATTCGGAATTGCGTTTATCGCCGCTCTGTTCGCAACAGTGGCGGGATTCGGCTCCGCCACTATCCTCACGCCGTTCATGAGCCTGGTCATCCCCCTCAAGCAGGCCATCGTCCTGGTAGCCTTTTTTCACGGCGCCAGTAATCTCTCCAAAACCGGTTTTTTCAGGAAGTCCATCGATAAACGTCTGTTCTTGATTTACGGACTGCCCAGCGCGGGCTCCGCTTTTATAGGAGCCCAGTTGCTCCACTATTTTAACGCCCGGCCCCTTTCCCTGATATTCGCTGTCTTCCTCCTGGCTTATTCAGCCTATTCGCTTTTCAACCTGGATTTTTCCATTCCCGAGAGCAGGAAAACCCTGGTTACGGGAGGCCTAATATCCGGGTTCACCGGGGGGTTGATAGGGTTGGGGGGTGCGGTACGGTCTGTCTTTCTGATATCCACAAAAATCGATAAGAAGACCTACATCGCCACCTCGGCGGCCATAGCGGTCATTGTAGACGTCACCAGGGTAAGCGTTTACCTGTACCAGGGCGCTCTGCGATCGGAATATTTCAGCTACATAATTCCTCTTGTCGTTCTGGCCTTCTTCGGAGTCTTTACGGGCAAACGTTTCCTGGTAAGATTGGAGACCAAGCTGTTCAAGAGGATCGTGCTGGGGGCAATCATGGCCGTATCTTTACGGCTGCTCCTCTCATAGACAGGCCAAAGCTCACCCGTTTTTACGTTGACAACGAACAGGGCAGAGCATAGCTTCATTTAATGAGTGGAATGAACCGAACCAGGGAATTCTCAAATCGGGGAGAAAACGGAATGGCTCAGAAAGTGGATTTGCAAATATTCTTCGACTATCTGTGACCCTTTGTCTACAGGACAGCGGTCTGGCTGGACAGGGTAAAAAACGCTTCACAATACGATATATCCATCACCTGGAAATGCTTCCCGCTGGAGCAGGTGAACAGCGATGACGAGAATTTCAAGTTGTGGGAGCAGCCGGACGATTACGAAAGCCGCGGCTTGCTGGCATTCCAGGCTTTTCAGGCCGTTCAGCGTCAGGATGCCGGTTCCCTGGACGATTTTCACATGGCCCTGCTGAAGCTGCGCCACGAGGAAAAGCGAGAGCTTAACGAGAGGGAAACGGTATTGGAAGCCGCCGGGAAGGCCGGGGTAGACCTGAACCGGTTTCAGAAAGACCTGTCGGATCCCTCGCTGAAACCTAAAATAGGCGAGGACTATCTCCTGGGGGCTAAGAAATATGGTGTGTTCGGGGTGCCAACCATCTTAATTGATAACGGGGAAGCGGCTTTCATCAAACTGGACCCCATCCCCGAAGGGGAGCAGGCGGTCGACCTGCTGGGAAACGTGCTCCAACTTTTGCGAAGCCACACCTGTCTCAAAGAGATAAAGAAGCCCGTACCTCCCCTTTAGCAGAAAAAAAGGCCCGCGAAAAATATTCGCGGGCCTTTCTGATTTTTCGTTTCCTCCCCCGGTCTGCAATTCATATCTCAGCCGGGAAGAGGAATTCAGCGATCGAAGCCTAACCGTCAAGCCTTCAAGATAGCATCCACGGGGCACACCGGCTGGCACTGGGGTTCCCCCTCTTCGGCGCACTCGGTGCATTTTTCCGGGTCGATGACGTAAACATCGCCCTCGTTAATGGCGCTTCGGGGACACTCAGGTTCGCAAACGCCGCAGGCGATGCACTCATCGTTGATCGTCAATGCCATTTAAATTCCTCCTTTTTCCGACTATCTTGTTGCTGCACCAATCAGCCCGCGTAAGGCAGATTAAAAAAACGAGGGGCCTCTTCCACCCCCCGTTAGAAAATAACATATACCGACAAGTTATAAAACTAAAATTTCTATAATGGAAGCAAATTTTCAGTCGTCAGCACCTGCCACCCCTATTCAACCGTTTAAATATCTCAGAGCCACCGAAGCGAGAACCTCAACGCCGGGCACCACGGCATCATCGTTGAAATTGAACCGCGGGTTATGGAGAGGGGTTGGTGTCGACTCTCCCGGCCGCCCCACCCCCAGCCTGAAAATGGCCCCGGGCACCAGTTGCAGGAAATAGCTGAAATCCTCACCGCCCATGGATGTATCCTTGAGCCAGTGCACTTTGCCCTTCCCCAGAACTTTTTCACCCACCTCGTGCACCAGGTCCACCATGGCGTCGTCGTTGACCGTGGGGGGATAGCCATCGACATACCGGAAGCTGGAGGAGGCGCGAAAGGCCCTGGCCGTGGCCCCAATCACCCTGCGCATGGCCTTCTTTATTTCTGCCTGACATTCGGGGATAAGCGTCCTCACCGTGCCTTCCATGACCACCTGCTCGGGAATCACGTTGCGTGCGGTGCCGCCGTGAATGGTGCCCACGGTTATTACCGCCGGCTCCACGGGGTCCCTCTCTCTGCTGATAATGGACTGCAGGTTTTCGATCACCTTGGCGCTGATCACTATGGGGTCCACCCCCTTATGGGGGTAAGCGCCGTGGGAGCCTTTTCCGTTTATCACCACCTTGAACGAATCCGCGGAAGCCATCATGATGCCGTATCTAATGGCAATGGTGCCCATCTCCGTAAAGGGCCAGGAATGCAGAGCGAAAGCGGCGTCCACCTTCGGGTTGCGCAGCACACCTTCCTCGCACATGATCCTCCCGCCGCCGCCGCCTTCTTCGGCGGGCTGGAATACGAACTTCACGTTGCCTTTTATTTCTCCCTTGAGCTCTGCGAGCAGGCTTGCCACACCGGTGAGGATGGCGGTGTGCCCATCGTGACCGCAGGCGTGCATTCGCTCCTTTATCTTCGAGGCGTAGGGAAGCTTGCTGCGCTCCTGGATTCTGAGCGCGTCCATATCCGCCCGCAGGGCCACCGTCTTGCCTTTTTTGCCTCCCCGGAGGAGACCCACCACCCCCGTTTTGGCGATGCCCGTCTGCACCTCCAGGCCCAGAGCATCGAGATGCTCGGCCACCAGAGAAGACGTCCGCTCCTCCTCAAAAGCGCTCTCGGGGTGGGCGTGAATATCACGACGGCGCTTCACTACTTCAGGCGCAATCTTTTTGGCAAGAACTTTCAGCTTGGACATGCTCATGACCCTTTCATTTCGTTCCGGTCAAACATCTTGACCCCGCACATTTTCGATAATAGACTTCCTTGCCATTATAATCAGCAGATGTAAACCTATCAGGGCCTAAACTATATCCCAAAAGGCATGAAAGCTCAACCAAAAGGCGGCGCACAAAATTGAGGGGTGCTCAGAATGGTCGATAAAGAAAAACTACTGGAAGAGATCAACGCCACCGTTGACTCGCTGAACGACAGTTTCGTGCGTGGAGACGTCAAAGCCTACGTATCCCATTACCAGATGCCCATAATGCATACCGATACGAGGCATGGAGCGATGGTCTGGGACGATGCGACTGAAACCGAAAAGATAATCCAGGAGTTGACCGAACAGCTCAAGGCGACAGGCTGGGAAAACAGCGCTATAACGGACAGGAGAATTTCGTTGATGGCCGATAACCTGGCCCTGCTGGTGAGCACCGTCTACCGCTACGACGGTGAGGGCAACGTGCTGCAATGCATGGGGGTGACCTATAACCTGGTCAAAAAGGAGGATGGCTGGAAACTCTACGCCATCACCGCACACGCCCCCGGCTACGAGCCGGAGTGATCCGGGAAAAAACAAGGGGCAGGCCCTGTTGAGACCCGCCCCTCATCTTTAACAACATTCGCTGTGTTACATCTGGATGTTGAAAACGCGCTGGGCGTTTTTATAGAGTACTTTCTCCACCACTTCCGGCTTGTATTCACCGCCGGTAAACTCATCAAGCCATCGCTTGATGGGAATTTCCGGATAATCGGAGCCGAAGAAGAACTTGTCTTGCAGCCGCCCATTGATCTCCCGCTTGAGCACATCCGAAAAGTATTTGGGCGCCCAGCCTGAGAGGTCGGCGTAGACGTTGCTCTTGTGGAGCAGTACTGCGATCATCTGCTCCTGCCAGGGCCATGAGGGATGCGCGCCCACGATGGTCAAATGGGGGAAATCGGCGGCTACGTCGTCGATGTAGGGTATGGGTTGGGTATATTTGAGCTTATAGCCGCCCCCGCCTGGTATTCCTGCGCCAAGGCCCGTGGTGCCCGTGTGGAAGAGCACCGGGCAGCCCAGCTCCACGCACTTTTCGTAAAATGGGTAGACCATACGGTCGCTGGGAAAGAATTCCTGGGCCACCTGCTGGAATTTAACCCCGATCATGCCCAGGTCGTTGATAGCGTGATCAAGCTCCTTGATGGCCATCTCCCCCTTCCAGGGGTCTATCATGGCCCAGGCGCCGGCAAAAGCCTCCGGGTGCTGCTTGGCAACACCGGCCACGTAGTCGTTGGTCACCCTGGGGTAACCGCTCTTAAACTCCGCATCCCAGGCTATTATAAACGCCCTCACACCATGTTCGGTAAAATCCTGGGCCATCTCCTCTTCGGTCTTTACCACCTCTTTGACCCGGTAGTATTTCTGGATGGCGTCGGACACTTCTTTCCCATACCTTCGCTCGTAGGTATATTCGGCGGTGCTCATGTGAGCGTGAACATCTATGGCTTTCAACCCGAACCCTCTTGGAATCTCGGCCCGCCGTCGATGCAGATGGTCTCCCCGGTCATGAAGCCGGAAGCTTCAGAAGCCAGAAAGATGCAGGGCCAGGCTATCTCTTCCACTTTGCCCCATCGTTTCAGGGGAACCGGTTCCGTATATTTCTCGGGAACTTCCTTATAACCCAGGTTGGACAGGTAGCCCTCGGTGACGATCGGCCCCGGAGCTATGCAGTTCACCCTGATGTTGTAGGGGGCCCATTCGCTGGAGAGGGTGCGGGTGAGATTCACCACCCCGGCCTTGGCCGCTCCGTAATGGGACATGCTGGGAGAGCCGGATACGCCGGCCATGCTGGAGATGTTTATTATGACACCGCCATCCTTCTGCTCCTTCATGACCTTCATCGCCGACTGGCTGAGATAGAAGAGTCCGTTGAGGTTGATGGACACTATGGTGGCAAAACCGTTGGCGCTGATGTCTTCGGCGGGGCATACGAAACTGGCCCCGTGATTGTTCACCAGGATATCCAACCGGCCGAACTCTTTAACGGTAGCGTCCACCAGGCTCTGTGAGTCGTCAGGGTTTCTGACATCGCACTTTTGGGCAAAGGCCTCGCCGCCGTTTTTCTTGATCTTATCGACCGTCTTCTGGCAGTTTTCCACGTTCCGGCTGCCAATGGCCACCTTGGCCCCGCCGCGGGCATACTCGACGGCGATGGACTCCCCTATGCCCGTGCCTCCGCCGGTTACTATAGCCACTTTTCCGTCCACTGAAAAAGGATTATCGGTCATCATCACTCTCCTTTCGATTGTTGCCGGCTTCTACGATGCCGTAAGAAATTACCAACGTTTATAAGACTCTTATCTTTCAGGCTCAAAAGTTTTGGCCGCCTTCGACGGCGCGCCTTCTTTGGCAGTCGATCCCGAACTGACGATCACACCTTTTCTTAACATCTCCTCTATTTCCGTCCGGTCGTATCCGCCGAACTCTTCAAGCAGCGCATGGGTATGCTCGCCCATTTCCGGGGCGGGCAGTTGTATTTCACAAGGGGTCTCGCTGAACTGGACGGGAAAACCGGTGACTTTTACCGGCCCCTGCCGGGGATGGTCGAAATCGACCACGTAGTTGTTTACGAGCGCCTGCTGGTCCTGCGCCAGGTCGGGTATGTCGTTGACCACGGTATAAATGAAGTCTCCACCTTCCTTCAAAATTTTCATCCACTCGTCTCTGGGCCTGGATGCGAAGCGCTCGTCGAGGATGGCCACCGCCTCCTCTGCGTTAACGCTGCGAGCGGCCGCGTCGTGGAAACGGGGATCATCGGCATATTGGGGCACTTCAAGCGCGTTGCAGAAATCTGCCCAGTAGCGGTCCGCTTCCACCATGCCCAGGCATATCCATTTACCGTCGGCGCACTTGTAATGGTTCCACAAGGTGTTGCCCGCTTTTTCCCTGTCATACCTGGGGGCTGCCAGCCCCAGGTTCAGCCCCAGCTGGACATTGAACGCCTGCAGATGCATCATGCTGCCCAGATGCGATATATCGACCTTCTGGCTGACGCCCTGCCGCTCCCTGGCGATTATAGCCGCCATGATCCCATAGGCCAACATAATTGCGCCCATCTGGTCCGCTATGCCGCCCACGATGAAGGTGGGGGGCAAATCGGGACCACCGATGGCGTTCATTATACCCGAACGGGCCTGCCCCATATAGTCGAAAGAGGGTTCCCAACTGTCCGGACCGTCGATGCCGTAGCCGGAGGCAGAGGCGTAGATAATCTTCGGATTATATTTTTTCAGCTCATCGTAGCCCATGCCCAGCCTGTCCACCACCCCTTTACGGAAGTTCTGCACGAAGACATCGCAGTGCTTGATTACGCGGTAGATTGCTTCTTTTCCCTCAGGGTTTTTGAGGTCGACGGAGATGCTCTTTTTGTTCCGGTTCAGGAATTCGGAATAGAAGTCCCAGGTGGTGGGGAGATCGGTAGTCTTCTCGAGGAGATCGAGCAGGCCGCGGCTGGGGTCACCCGAAATGGGTTCCAATT
>JAUXIQ010000201.1 GCA_030620925.1 Nitrospinota bacterium | reverse complement strand
GTGTCGCAAGGGCAACCCCTACGACAATGCCAAAGCAGAAAGCTTCTTTAAAACTTTAAAATGTGAAGAGGTTCACCTATGGGAATATCGCTCCCTGGCGGAAGTCCAGGAGCGAATCTCCATCTTCATCGATCAAGTTTACAACAAAGAACGGTTACATTCAGCTTTAGGTTATCAAACCCCACAGGAGTACGAATACTCCATTAAACAAACAAAAAGGCATCTATTAACTTTGGCCCCCAGCTGTCCAACTTAAGGGGTGCACTCCAACTTAATGTATTAGATGGATCAGCGGAAGAGCTTCCATAGATCGGGCAGGAAGACCACCACCAGGATGATACAGCTCAAGAGGTAGAACTGCCTGCTGTAGCGGGGATAGTTCCAATAGAGGAGGTTGAAGGAGGAGGATTTATCCCCCGCATTTTCAGAGGGTTTCGAAGTCCCCTGGCCGGTATTGAGTCTTTCCCTTTCAATGGTGTTGGGATTCGCTCCTTCCAGGGCGATCTCTCGCCACACGAAGGATATTCGCTGCAGGACCGTCAGGTGTGAGAGTATGGCCAGAACCCAGATTATGATATCCAGCTTCCCGCTCAGAGCGCCGATGATAAGCAGGACCACCCGTTCCGGCCGCATGAGATAGCCCACCTCGCACCTGCTCAGCAAAGACTCTCCTCTGGCCCTGCTGTAACTGGTTATAAGCGCGCCTCCGAGGGCCACTATGGTCAGCAAGGCGTAAGCATCTCTTCCCTTCCCCAGGTAGTTGAGCATTATGCCCGCAAATATTACGGTATCCGAATACCTGTCCACCACGGAATCGAAAAACGCGCCGAATCTGGTAGCCTGCCCCTTCTCTCTGGCCACCTGGCCGTCCAGCATGTCGAAAGCTCCAGCGACAAGGAGCAGTATTCCTGCGAGCCTGAGGTTATCCAGCGAAAAACCGAAAGCGGCGGCAGAGCTGAAGATGAGGCCTGTCACGGTGAGGAGATTGGGGCTTACACCTCGGCGGCAGAAAAAGAGTACTACGGGGTCTCTGACCCGGATCAGAGCGCGTTCGACGGGGTTATTCATGACCGGTTGGCCCTCGCCGCTCCAAAAATAGAAAAGATTACCTGAAGTCGCATACGTCCCAGCGGCTGTTTCGATTCAATATAAAACTCGGTATTCTTCCTGTAAACTCGAATTCGCAAATTTACTTGCGGGGAAGCCTTCTTTTTTCAGGCAGTAGGCGAGAGCCGGTGCGGATATTTAAATTTGAAAAGGATAATAGGCGCAAGTGGAGGCAATTCGTGTCCCGCGGCGCGGTGAAGGCCTGAGGCGTCCCATGAAGATTAAAAAAGGGGGAGGCCCTACGGTGCACGGCGCCACCCCCTCGGGTAGGTTGTTTGATAGGTAACGGGGTTTAGTGTACGCCGGCCCCGCTTCGTTTCGATTATAAGAAGCGAGGCCCGTACAAAATCCCTCTCAACTTCAGCACCCGCTAGGCGCAGGGAAAGGAAAGGGTAAAAACAACATTCTCTACTTAATAGCCGTGGGTGAAGAAAGCCCGCCGCTGGCGTTGTAATACCTGAAAGGCGCGAAAGAGAAGGCGAACTCATAGACGCCGTCTTTTGCGCTGTCCGCTGACAGCTCATCGAGATCCATGAGCTCCATCATGGGCGTACCCATCATACTCAGCACTCCGATGTGCAAGGGCCCGAAGGCCACCTTGTAGTAATCGTTGCACTCCTTGGTGGCCGGAAAGGCTTCTATAGCCACATTGTCTGCGCCTATCATGGCCACTTTCTTCTTATCCAGCCATTTTTCGATGCCGCAGCTTATACCCACGTGACTGTCACCCATGGCCCATGGTTTCTTGGCGCCGGTCCATTTTTTCATCCAGCCGGTCCTGATGAGGAGGGCGGTCCCCGGGGTTATCTTCGCGCCTTCCGCCTTGGCTATCTTGTCTATGAGCTTCGGGGTTAATACATTGCTGCCGTCGATTTTCTCAACGAAATCCACGCCCAGGTACTTGGCTACGTCTATGAGCACGCCCTTGGTGAAAGACCTGGGGATGTACGCGTTGGTGCCGCCTTTGATGACACCTTTTGTCTGGCTGATTATCTCCGGGGCATAATAGCCGTTGTAGGTGCAGTTTCCCCACCATACATGCACCAGCGGGTCGAGGTGGGTTGCACCGTGGTCTTCGATCATGATGGTCGAATCCGTGTATGCCAGGTTCCCGAACGGCCTGGCTACCAAAAAGTCTGCGCCATCAGAATGCATGTTGCGGATAAGGCCGTGGCGGCCGGGCCATACTGGAGAAACTTTTGGGGTAGCATTCATGCCCAGGGGGATGACTTTACCCTGCTTGATGAGCTTGGCGGCATTTTTCATTACTTCCGGGGTGATATAGTTCAGGGTGCCTACCTCATCGTCGGGACCCCACTTCCCCCAGTTGCTGATCCACTTGGTGGGCCTGTCGTCCGGGCACGGTTTACCACCGGCGAGACCGGAGCCGGAGAAACCTGCGATGAAAGACACAGCTATCAGAGCGACGAGCAAACCACGCCAATACTTCATGACTTACCTCCCCTAAAATAAGAAAATTTTTTGTTGAATGGAACCACGATAAAAACCATTTTCCCCTCCCTGCTTTCGATAAAAGCCGGAAAGACTCTTGCGACGCCTGCGAAGAGCATCAGCAATCATATTTGTTGTAGAAATTATTTACAACTAAAATTTGATTATATTATTTTGGTGGAAGCCCGCCCTTACTTATTGGGAACCATCACGCCTGCCGCGTGACGTCCCGCTGATGGACACGGATATACACGGATATACACGGACGACAGAGGGAAAAATCTTCAGCCTCCCTTTTTCCGCATTACCGGAACGCCCCGCGGAAGGCGGGGTCAAGGGGGAGGAAACCAAAGCATCGGCTGGTGATCAATAAATCTTCCCTCCTCTGGCGGGAGGGATTGAGGGAGGGGGTTAAATATATCAGGAGGAAAGCGGGGCTTGCTCGGGCAGGCGAGATTCTTCGTCCCGCAAAACGCGGAACTCAGAATGACATTGTATGAAGCCGTAGGGGCGTCCCGCTTTTCGCGGGTCAGTCGCGAACAGGGGGTTTGTGCAAAATAAAAAAAGGGTCAGGCACTCTTCGTCGGCGAAGCACCTTACCCCTCGTCTTTTAAATCTTTTAGTCTTTGCCCAGGATGGCGATGCTGCTCACGTTGGAGCTCGGGCTGCCACCCAGGTTATGGGTCAATCCTATGCGGGGGTTCTTGATTTGTCTCTCTTCCGGCCATCTTTCCAGAAGCTGGTTGTAGACTTCGTAGATCATCCTCAGGCCCGATGCGCCTATGGGATGACCGAAACATTTCAGCCCGCCGTCCGGCTGGCAGGGCACCTGGCCGTCCAGATCGTAGAACCCGTTCATTATATCGTCTATGGCTTCACCTCTGGGAGAAATCTGGAGGTCTTCGTAGACGCAGAGTTCGGTGATGGAGAAGCAGTCGTGCACCTCCATCATGCTGATCTCCTCGCGGGGGTTTGTTATGCCCGCTTCATCGTAGGCTGCTGCACCGGCCCGCTTCACTGTCTCCAGCCCGGCGCCGTCCCAAGTGTTCATGAGGGCTTCTTCTCCCGAGCTCACGGTTATCTGCAGCGCCTTGACCTTGACGATATCCTCGTTGGGTTTGAGTTTTTTGGCTATCTCCGGAGTGGTAACCACTGCGGCGGCGGCGCCGTCGCTCACTCCGCAGCAATCGAACAGACCCAGGGGATAGGCTATCATGGGAGCTTTCAGTATCTGTTCCATGCTCACTTCTTTGCGCATGTGAGCCCGGGGGTTCATGGCGCCGTTCTTATGGCTCTTCCAGGAGATGTGTGCCATGGCTTCCTTCAGCTTATCCATGGGTATATCGTACTTCTTGGAGTAGGCGGTGGCCAACTGGGCGAACATGCCGGGGGCGGTTCCGTCTATGCCGATGTTGATGTGCATCTGCCCGCGGTTGTTGCCGCTGGGCAGACCGCCGTAGCCGGTGTCTTTCAGTTTTTCCACGCCGATGGCCAGGGCCACGTCGTAAGCTCCGGAGGCCACGGCATAGGCGGCCGCCCTGAAAGCTTCGGTGGCGGTGGCGCAATAGTTTTCCACGCGGGTCACGGGGATGTAGGGCAGCTTAAGCGTGGTGGCGCAGGGGTTGGCCCCTTTGCCCACGTTGACTTCGTCTATCTGGCAGCCGTAATAACAGGCTTCGAGCTCCTTCTTGTCTATCCCTGCATCTGCCATGCACTCAACGAATGCTTCCACCAGCAGGTCTTCGGCACCGGCATCCCAACGTTCACCAAACTTGGAACAACCCATACCCAGAATGGCGACCTTGTCTCTGATACCTTTCGTCATTTTGACCCTCCTTCTTATGCGGGGACCGCTTTCCAGAAGTAACGGGTGATGTCTCTTTGCTGGTCGTAATGCTTTATCCGGAAACTGAATCTTACCGGCATGCCGACTTCCAGCATGTCTATGTTGCAGTCCGTAAAGTTAAACATGTAGCGACATCCCACGTCAAACTCTACGTTACCATAAATTGACGGGGGATTAAACGAAGCGGCAAGGTTGTCTCCGGTGTAGCTGAAGATTTTGCCTGTCTTGTCGGAGAAGGAGAAGTCTTCCATTTCGTCTACGGCCCCGCAGTCGGGGTTCACGCATATCCGCTGCGGTGGATACTGCGGTGTGCCGCATTTCTTGCACTTGGAGCCGCAGAGACCCAGGATG
>JAUXIQ010000014.1 GCA_030620925.1 Nitrospinota bacterium | reverse complement strand
CGGTCGTCGCTGCCTGAAACATCAGAATCGGATATATCTTTTGTACCATCCAGGTTCATAGAATCAATCTCCTTCGGTTCGCATCCAGAAAGGCAAATTTCGCGCTTATACCCACTTCCTATTCTGTGCCGGCTCTATAACAAAAACTATCAGGCAGTCTATTCCTCCCTAACTACGATTTTGAGATGCAGCCGATCATAGAAATTTATCCATAAAACAAAACACTACTAATAGTTTTATCGTCAATTTTAAGTAAAATCATAATACTTTACTTTCAATAACTTACGGTCGGTAACGGTATCCTATCCAAATTCAGCTTTCCCCACAGATTCAGCCAGCAACTTCCCTCGGCCGAAATCAAGGAATCTGCGAAATGAAGGGGGTACCAGGAAGCAAACAAAAGCGAACCCGGCATCAGTAATGGATATTCTTTACCTACTCATCCGGCAAGGATGAAAAGATCCAGAAAGATCATGCAATTAATTAAAAACACCTTGCTATACTCGATCAGACAGGGCAAACTCAGGGTGTTTTCTTCATGGGGCAGGGGCTTCCTCAACCCTTTCGATAGAGCGGCCTTACAGGGGTCGGCATTATTCTTCCGCCTTATAATATTGATAACAGACTTAAGCAAACTCTATTTAGAGTTTCTATAAATTGATAACCATTATCGTATAAGGACGGACTTAACATAATAGATTCCTAACTTGATAATTATTAAAAGATTATCTTTTCTATCCAGCTAAATTCCAGCAATTAAGACAAAACCGGATAACCATGTATATATTTATATCATACTTAAATTTAAAAGTGAACAAAATTAGTCGTATAACTCATTAAAACCTTGACAAGAAGACTCAGGTCACCTATTAGAAACAGTGAGGTCACCCGGATAATCGTACATTGATGATAGCTGTCCACAACAGAACGGAAGCGCATGGGGACCGGTGTCCCTCCTGGACTTCAAATCCAGTGGCAGGGCTAAGACCCCTGCGGTGGGTTCGACTCCCACGCGTTTCCGCCAATTCTTTTTTTATGGAACTACAACGGGAGCCGGTATCTGTCCTCTGCTATTACACGATTCCCCGTGGAAGTGATAAATTCCAGTCTTGCGATTGTAGTGGCCGCCCTGTTTGCCCAGGCTATCGGGGCGCGGGTAGGCGAAGGTGGGCAAGAGGAGAAGGAAGGCGATTGCAAATGCGAGGGTTCTCACTCCTTCGGCCTCCGCAGGTCAACGGTATCGGGGAGGCATCAGCTTTTAAAATACCACGGTTAAACCACCTTTGACTTCAACCACGCTTGAGTTGCTATCCACTTCAACTGAAGTTAAGTAACGCAAAAAGCCTCTGGACATCTCCCCGATCAAAGTGGTGCATGCGGACGGTTTCATACCTTGAATTTCAATTTTATCCAGTGACTAGGAGTTCCCAAAAAAACAAGACCCCCGGGAGTTCATAGGATGACCAATAAATAAAAAGGGACCGGCTATACTAAACCGGTCCCCGTAAAGTTTCTCTTATGCTACCAGGTGAATTCCACCCGGCTGCTCGGATCTGGTACTCCTTCTCAGTGGTTTTTATTTAGATGACTCTACTTCCCTTGTCAGTGTCTTATATACCCAGCCCTGCCTTCCGTCTGGTAGGGAGACTTTTATCCAGTTCCCTTTTACGGCAAATTTATCCAATAAGGCACCTCTGCTCAGGGTTGCGATCTTTTTGCTCTTAGCAGATGCTCCAGCTCTTATATTTGCCCGATCGACCACAATCTCCACCCGGTCAGCCCTGGACGAAGCTTTAGAAGTAACTTTTGGAGTTCCACTTTTTTGTGAGGTCGCATCAGTTGGAGTCATCTCCCCAATGCAGGCTGTAAGAAGAAGCCCACACGCTCCGAGAAGCACAACAACTTTTATTTTTCCCCTCATCGTTCTTTCTCCTGTTATCAAGGTAATGCTTACCTGCTCTTTAATCCTCCTTACTATCCTCACGGCATTCTGCTACTTCCTCCTCTAGTAGGATATTAAAAAAAACCAACCTCATGATATATATTTATCGACTGAAAAAGACATTGAACTTTAGCCGGAATTTTCCCGCCTTGCTGTTATCGCTCCGTTCTGACGAACAAAGGTTTTCGCATCCCCCATTCTTAGTTTGGCACGAGCCGGTCTTCCTGTTATAATACGCGCCGTTAATTCGCTCAGTAAGAAGTTACCTGGATTATCCTTTTAAACTGCAACTGTCTTGTACAGTAAATTTTCAACCAAAAGGAGGCAACCCAGATGATGCTCAAGGACAGAGTGGCGGTAGTTACCGGAGCGGGCAGAGGCATCGGCAGAAGCATGGCTCTGCTTATGGCCAAGGAAGGGGCCAAGGTTGTAGTGAACGACCTGGGCGGCGCCGAAGACGGCACGGGTTCTGACCAGGCCGTCGCCACCCAGGTGGTCAAAGAGATAACCGACGCGGGCGGTGAGGCAGTGGATAATTTCGATACCGTCGCCACGTGGGAAGGCGGCCACAACATCATCAAGACGGCGATCGACAATTTCGGCAAAATAGACATACTGGTGAACAACGCCGGCGTGCTGCGCGACAGGATGATATTCAACATGACAGAAGAAGAGTGGGACGGCGTCATGGAAGTGCACATGAAGGGCACCTTCGACTGCACCCGGGCCGCTTCGAACTACATGAAGCAGCAGAAATACGGGAGGGTCATTAATTTCTCCTCGACCTCCGGTATCCTGGGCAACTACGGCCAATCAAACTACGGCGCCGCCAAATTGGGAATCGTGGGTTTCACCAGGAACTGTGCGCTGGACATGCAGCGCTACGGCGTTACCTTCAACGCCATCGCTCCCTTCGCCTGGACGCGCCTCATCGGAACCATCCCAGAAAGGACCGAAGAAGACAAACAGCGCCTGGAGAAAATCAAGAGGATGGACCCCGGCCATATCGCACCCCTGGTCACCTATCTGGCCAGCGAAGAGGCGGGAGAAATCAGCGGGCAGGTCTTCGGCGTGAGGGCGAAAGAGATAATACTCTTCTCGCTCCCCAGGCCGGTGAGGACCATACACCGGGCAGAAGGCTGGGACCCGCAGAGTATTGCTGATGTAATCCCCGGGGCCATGGCCGATTCTTTCTCACCCCTGGTGACCACGGCCGATATATTCCCTTACGAACCCCTGGTTTAGAGACGGTTTACAAAATCAAGAGATGCCCCGATTATCCGGCGGGGCACTCTTTTCCCTCGCCTATCCAGAAACAGAGTGCGAGTGCAACCGTTTGTTTGAATAAACTCCGAACGATATGGAAATGGCACTCGTTTGAAGCTATAATTATCCATTGTCGGGACAATAACGCAAGACTATCTCATCGAGGAAGGAGAAGGGCTATGGACCTGGGACTAAAGGGACGCAACGCAATGATAACCGGCTCCAGCGCAGGGATCGGAAAGTCCTGCGCGGAAGTGTTGGCCGCGGAGGGGGCGGCAGTGGCCATCTGCGGGCGGAAAGCCGGCCAACTGAAGGAAACGGAGAAGGAGTTTAAAGACAAGGGGTACCAGGTCGTAGCCGTGCAGGCGGACGTAACGAACGCGGACGAAATAACAAAGCTCGTAGATACCGTGGCCAGGGAGCTGGGGGGCATAGATATTCTGGTGAACAATGCCGGCGGCGGCCAAAGGGGCAGCTTCACGGAGCTGGATGATGAAACCTGGCAGGCGGGGATCGACTTCAACCTCATGAGCACCATCCGCTGCTCGCGTGGGGCGGTCCCCTATATGAAAGAAAAAGGCTGGGGCCGAATAATCAATATCACCTCCATCGTGGGGAAAATGATAGCCCTCCCGCCGCTGCCCAACCTGGTGGAATACACCACCACCAAGGCAGCCGTTATCAGCCTGTCCAAGGCCATGGCCGAAGACCTCGCCCAGTTAAACATCCTGGTGAACAGCGTCTCGCCGGGGCCCATACTGACTCCCATGTGGGAGGAAAACGCCCGGACCCTGGGGAAGAGCTCCGGCAGGAAGCCGCAAGAGGTGCTGGATGAGAGGTCACAGGGCGTGCCGTTGAGGAGGTTCGGCAAACCGGAGGAGATAGGCTACATGGTGGCCTTCTTATGTTCCAACAAAGCCGACTATATCACCGGCACGAACATAAACATAGACGGCGGCTCTTACCGGGCCACGGCCTGAGCTGAAAAAGGGGGCTGCCTCCGCTGCTGGTTGCAGCCCATGCAAAATCAGCAGACCATTCGATAAAACATGAAGAAAAATTGCTCCGGCGAGTCTATATTAGTTGTGTAAGGGACTCGAATCTTTTAACCGGTATGGCCGCGGATATTTTAGAGGGCACAAAAACCGCCCATATGCAAAGCCGAGACAGGTATAATACAACTCTACTTCCAGTTAGTGGATAAATCCGAAGGAGGTTTGCGAGATGCCGACGTATGATTATCAGTGCGCTAAATGCAGAAAGAAATTTTCCCTGAATCTGAGTATCAGTGAAAAGGGAAACAAGAGGGTCAAGTGCCCCAAATGCAATTCAGTGAAAGTGGAACAGCAATTCACATCTTTTTTTGCAAGAACGTCCACTAAAAGCTGAATTCGAAATCGCGTAAGTGGACCCGGCTTCCTCCCGCCCTGCGGCGGAATGATTCAATGTATACGCGATGAGAGATACATTATCACTGTCGTAGAGACAATTCATGAATTGTCTCTACAAATTCGGGCGAATACAATCCCGCCAAACGCGGGATCGCCCCTACACTACAGCGGAAAAATATCTTGTTATCCCTCGCCGGTATCAGTTATAACCTTTAACGAACCCGCCGTCTATCTGTATTACCGTGCCGGTAATATAGCTGGCATGCTCAGAGGCCAGAAAGGCCACCATGCCACCCAGCTCCTCCGGCCGGCCTATGCGTCCCATGGGGATGATGTCAGTGTAGGCGGCCAGAATCTCTTCCTGCGTCTTGCCTTCGTTCTTTGCCCTGGCCTGAGTCATATTCTTCACTCTATCAGTCAAGATGGCTCCCGGGCAGACGGTATTCACGGTTATATTGTCCCCGGCCAGCTCGTTGGAGATGGTCTTGGAGAAACCCACCACAGCCGTCCGTGAAACGTTGGAGAGGAGCAGCGCGTCCAGCGGCTGCTTCACCGAGATGGACATAATGTTAACGATGCGGCCCCACTTCTGAGCCTTCATGTGGGGGACGACGGCCCTGCACATGTTTATGGTGCTCATGAGGTTGAGGTCTATGCCTTCCCGCCAGCCCTCGTCCGTCACGTCGAGGAAAGAGACCACCGGCGGCGGCCCGCCGGCATTGGTCACCAGGATGTCCACCTTACCGAATTTATCCACGGTGGCTTTTACCAGGGCGTCTATATCGTCTTTATTGGTAACGTCCACCGCCATGCTAAAAACTTCTGCACCGGTTTTCCCGCTTATTTCATCGGCGGCGGCGTTCAGGGCCTCTTCGCCCCGGGCGCAAAGGGTGAGCTTCACACCTTCCCCGGCCAGCGCCATGGCCGATGCCTTGCCCAAACCCTTGCTGGATGCGGCCACTATAGCCACCCTGTCTTTAATTCCTAAATCCATCTCATTCCTCCCTCTTCACCAAGCATCAGCTCCCGCGTTATCGGGGGATCAGCTCTTAAAAGATTTTCGGCCGTTAATAACAACTCACCGCTTCTTAAAAAAGATGGGCCGGGGTATCAGCCCCGGCCCACCATTGCTTTTACTTATCCGGTAACGTCTTCACTTCTTGGACGGCAAGCTGGCCAATACGCTGCCCATCAAGGTTCTGGCGCCGTTTTGATTTTCACCAAATATGTCGCACTCCACCAGGTTTTCTCCGCCTTCCTCATACTTACGGACGACTTTACCTTTATAGGTTATGAGGTCATTCGGCCATAGCTGGCTGGTGAACCTGAAACCGTACTTCTTGATGTTCTGGAAGCCCAGCCAATCGCATACCATGCGGGTGCACATGCCGGCACCCATCTTGCCCATGGCGAATATCCGGTCGAAACCGGCCCGAATGGCGAACAGTTCGTCCGTATGCAAGGGATTAAAATCACCCGAAGCCCCGGCGTATTTTACTACCTGAGTCCTGGTGCAGGGACCCATCGCCAGAGGTTGGGCCTCGTCACCTTCATTTATATCCTCGTAATAAAGCTCTGCCATCTGCAGTATCTCCTCTCTCAGCCCGATGTGGGTGCCTGGCTGGTCTCAATCAGGGTGCCTCGCGACTTCACGCAGGCCTCGCCTTTCTGGTTGGTATAGGTGGTCTCGGCCACCACGAAAGTCATCGTCCCCCCGCGTTTGCCCGTCTTTTCATAGATGTCCACCACCTTCGTGCTGCTGGTGATGGTGTCTCCTGCAAGCACCGGCTTGATGTATTCGAACTCCGTCCCCCCGTCGAGGACGCGGTTCATATCCACCTTGTAATCCGGCCTGGAGATACTTTCGTCGAAATGAAACATCTCCGTCACCAAAAAGGTCAGCGGCGCGGGAACCCCTTCAAGCCCGACAGCTTTCGCCGCCGCTTCATCATAGAAAATAGGGTTGGGGTCCTCGATCGCTTTGGCGAACTCCCCGATCTTCCCCTTCTCAATATCCCACGTAGGGCCGGGGAACTCCTTTCCCAGAAGGTTCTTATCAACCATAGAAAATCCCTCCACTATAAAATCTCGGCTAAAATGTAAGTGTCTCACTCAAATCAACAATTACTTACCATCAGCAGGGGCCGCTGTCAATCCCTCAAAAATGCTTCCGGCGCTTCGAAAAGTTTCACAGGGGCGTCGTCCTTCAAATCGGTAATGAACATATACCCGGGGGAGTGAGTGAGGGCCAGTGGAGGTTTGGCGTTCAGGAGCACCTCCTGGGGGGTCACCCCGCAGGCCCAGAATATCGGCACCTCCCCTTCCCTTATCTCGACGGCGTCCCCGTATTCGGGCCGGGAAATGTCTTTTATGCCTATTTCCTCCGGCCGTCCAATATGCACGGGCGCGCCGTGGCTGTGATGGTGAGGCTCGGTGACCTGCACCGCCAGCTCCACCTGTTCCTCCGGCACCGGGCGCATGCTGACCACCATTGGTCCCCGGAAGATGCCCACCGGCTCGCACTGGAC
Organism: Nitrospinota bacterium; assembly: GCA_030620925.1. Classification (GTDB taxonomy): domain Bacteria; phylum JAUXIQ01; class JAUXIQ01; order JAUXIQ01; family JAUXIQ01; genus JAUXIQ01. The sequence goes on along the minus strand of JAUXIQ010000014.1, from coordinate 6,867 downwards.
TTCCGTGACGAAAGCGGCCACGTTGCACCCCTGTTCCCAGTGGCGCAAGGGAATGCCCGCCTCGGCAAGACGGTGCTCGAAGGTGTAGCTGCATCCCAGCAGAAAGGAGACCATGTCATCCCGCCAGAAAGAAGTAACATCCTCTTCTTCGCCGACCATCTCCCCGTCTTTGAATATGCGGTACAGCGGCAGGTCGGTGCGAATATCGGCGCCGGGGGCCACACGCCTGGGTTCCGGACAGCCGGCCTCAAACATCTCCAGCAGCGGACAGGGTTTGGGGTTCGCCTTGCAGAATCGGTAAAAGTCCTCCGCCTCACGGGCGGGCAGGATCACCAGGTTGGCCTGGATGAACCCTCTCGACAGGCCCGCCGTGGGCCGCACCCATTTCCCCTCACGTACTATTCCCCTCACCTCCCGAGCGGTCAGCTTATCCATCTCCTTAGATGACATGCCCTGCCCTCCCATCTCAGTTCCCGATCCTGGTTACGGCAGACGCGGCCGCCCGTAGCCGGTCTCCCTGGGGTCCACCAATACATCCACCACCGCCAGCCTGTCGGCGTCCAGAGCCCGCCGTATTGCCGGACGCAGTTGCTCAGGTTTCTCCACGCGCTCCCCCACTCCGCCGAAGCCCTCGGCTATTTTTGCATAATCGACGTCAGGGCTCCCCAGGTCGCTCCCCAGGCCCAGCGTATCGGGTTGCTGGGCCGCCTTTCCCCCGTGCAGGTTAAGAGCTCCCTTAACTGCAACATAAGTGCCGTTGTTAACGACCACCACGGTGATGGGGAGGTTGTACCTCATCGAAGACCAGAGCGACTGCATGCCCAGAACGAAACTGCCGTCCCCCACGCAGGCCACCACTTTCCGCTCCGGCATGGCCAGCTTAACGCCCACCGCCGCGCCCAGGCCCCAGCCCAGGAAACCGCAGGAGTTGGCGAAATAGAGCTCCTGGCGGGGATAATCAAAGAAGTAGCCCGAGGCGGTAACGCTCTCGTTGACCAATACCGTCTCCTCGCCCATCTCCTGCACCAGGTCGGCGGTCATACGCCACTGCTTGAGGGGAGCATCGTCCCAGCCATTTTTAAGCTCCTGGGCCAGGGAGGCGTCCTTCTCCTTCTTGCGTTCCCTGAGGTGTTCGGAGCGCAACTGAATCCTCTCCCTGGCGCCGGCGTCCATCAGCTCTTTCACTCCATCGATCAACGCCGCCAGCCCGCTTTTGGCGTCGGCCACTATTCCCACCTCGGTGGGAAATATCTTGCCCACTTCCCAGGGGTCCACGTTCATGTGTATGAGCCTTAATCCCTCAGGAATCATCGGCGTCGGCGAATAATCGAACTCCACGAACAATCTTCCTCCCACGCCGAACATCAGGTCTGCCGACTCCTGGACGGGTGCGTTCGGCCGGTAAGGGCCGAAGAAGAGCTCGTGCCTGTGTGGAAAGGTCAGGTAGGGGTGAAAGGGCTCCATGTATACGGGCATGGCCAGGAGTTCGGCCAGCTCCACCATCTCCTCCAGCGCGCCGTCGGTCATCACACCGTATCCGGCCACGGATATGGGCCGCTCTGCGGATAACAGATATCGAGCCGCATTATGTATCTGTTCGGGGTCCGGCTCCAGCCGTGTGCTCAACCTCTGCCCGTCCAGGGCTGTATTGCCGTATTCTATCTTCTCTGCCAACAGGTTCTTGGGCATGGTCAGGTAAACGGGGCCGGGGGGCTGGGCGGCGGCCGTCTTGAAGGCCCTGTTCAAAGCCTCGGGGATGCGCTCGGCCCGGGGCACACACCAGCTCCACTTGGTGAACTGGTTGTTTATCTCCACCATGTCCGACGTCTCGGTGAAGGTGTCGCGGCCGCTGATGCGGGAATCCTGGTCGGTGGCGAGGACTACCAGCGGCACCCCGTCGCGCTGGGCGCTGTACATGCAGCCCAGGGCGTTTGCCGTGCCGGGTATCATGTGGATGCTCACGAAAGCCGGGCCGCCCGTGGCCCGGGCGTAGCCCTCGGCCATGGACATCACACTGTTCTCATGCAGGCTCAGAATATATTTGACGTCCTCCCTGCCCGCCAACGCATCCAGCAGCGGCACCACCGTAGTGCCGGGTAAGCCAAAGATGTGCTGCACACCTTGAGCTTTAAGGGTATTTATGAGTGCCTCAGCGCCGGTAACCTGAGCCATGACATCCCCCCATGTTAATATTTCCCTCTAAGGCCATCAATGTTTCACCGGTCCCGCACGCAAGACCTGCCCCGGAAGCTCTTTGCCCAGAATGGACTCCACCATTCGGGCGCATTCAACCAGTTTCTCCAGGTCGATTCCCGTCTCTATACCCATTTCATGGAACATGTTGACCAGGTCGGCGGTGGCGACGTTGCCCGTTGCACCCGGAGCGAAGGGACACCCCCCCAATCCACCGATAGCGCCGTCAAAAACGTTGCAGCCCGCCTGCATCGCCGCCAGCACGTTGGCCAGACCTGAACCCCTGGTGTTATGGAAGTGGGCCGATACCGGCACCCCGTCCGCTATATCGATGAGCCTCGAAAACAACTCATAAACATCGGCGGGATTCCCCATGCCCGTGGTATCCGCCAGGCCGATTCCTTCCGCTCCCGCGGACAGGAACGATGAGGCGATGCGCAGGACGTTCTCCATGGGGACGTTACCCTCAAATACGCAGCCGAAAGAACACATCACCCCCGCCCTGACACTCAGACCCGCCTCCTTCCCGGCCTCTATTACGCCCAGGATGCGGTCCAATCCTTCTTGGACGGTCATGTTCACGTTTTTTCGGCTGTGGGTCTCGCTGGCCGAAACGCCCACATCGATAGTCCCGATTTCACTTTCTATGGCTCGCTGCAGCCCTTTTTCATTGAGTACCAGGGCGGAATATTTAATCCCTTCAGCCCGTTTCATGCGTTTTAAAACTTCCTCGGCGTCTCCGAGCTGGGGCACCCACTTGGGATGCACGAAGGAGGTCACCTGCATTGCTTTGAGCCCCGTATCTGACAGAGCGTCTATTATCCTCACCTTCTCCTCGGTGGGTATTACTTCCTTCTCGTTCTGAAAACCGTCCCTGGGGCCCTGTTCAACCACTGTAACCGACTGAGGTAGCTGTAAACTCATTATCCACCCCCTAACCTAAACGATAAAACACTCCAAGATCGTGGATGAAGAATAGCACAAGCTATATCTGTATTCAATCCGTTTTGCCGTCCGTGACCGGCGTGTGACGGCAGCCGAACCACCAAACTAATTCTGGGGGTAGTTCGCAGGCCCAAATCTATCACGACAGGGTAAAACCACCTCCAAACGGCCCCCTCACCGGGATACTCATATCCCGGGCTAAAATAGAGTGACGCGACTACCTGAACCATTTTCTTCATCCCGCTGGCCGCGCTCTAATTAAATGCGATATGAGGCTTATAAGTAGCAATTTTTGAGGTATAATCACCGCCGCTCAAAAGAGAATTATTCCCTATTAAATCATAACTATACGTGGTTATGTGTCAATTATTTTCTTGACAATTTCCAACCGGCACACTATAGTGTAATAAATAAGAAATAACTGATATGCAAGAGATAGTAACTGCATATCAGCTTGAGACGTTGAAGGGCAAACCTGCTGAAAGGCAGGGGCGCAAAGCTTCCGGTCTAAGTCTACCAAAGGTGGATAGGGTAGCGGGGCTGCTAAACGAAAGGTGGAACTGGAAGCTCGTTTCCCTTTTGTGGAAGCGAGCTTTTTTTTATGGTTTATTCTCAATATCCATATATCCATCAGATGGCGATAAGAACCGCTGAAATAGGCGTTCAGCGGAAATACTGCTCATATCCTTAAAGGAAAAGGAACATCGGGTTTCCCCAAGGCAGCAAAGGGGAAAAAACTGAGGCTTTTGAAACGAACGAGCCTCAATAATCGAGTTTAAAAAAGGGGGAAGGACAGTCCCATGAAACAGTATGAATCCAAAGAACAAGGAATATCGATGTTGCTTGTCATGTTCATATTGGGTCCGCTGTTGACTATAGGGATTTTGAGTCTCAATATGTCTGTTGAAAAGCAACAGCAGATTACCAACAGCAGGTTGAAGCGTGTATCGCTCCACCTGGCCGATGCGGGTCTAAACGAGGGTGCGGCACTGTTGAAATTAGACGAAAACGACGGTTTTCAAGACGAAGAGCTTACTGCCGCCTACCCCGTGGAGACAATGACAATTAACTCCACCAGCTACGACATACACAGGTGGATTAACACCATCACGGTAAGCGACAAGAGAAAATTCAAGGTCTGGCTCGCCGATAACGATGACGCGGGATACGTTACCGGCCCGTCCAACGACACTATCGTGGGCAACGATTTTGATGAAGACCTGGGGGTAATACTGATTTCCAGAGGGTGGATAGAAGACGGTGCCGGAAACCCGCGCTCTATATCCACCATTAAGGGCCTCTATAAAAAGGTGTCCTACGAGCCGAAGTACGCCATTCTCTCCGGCGGCGACATTACCCTGCAAGGCAGCATCTCAGTCACAGGTTCTCAGCCGTCCATCCACACCAACAGCAACTTTACAAGTCTCGGTAATGCGGATATCTCCGAGGGGGCAGTCACCGCTTCCGAGACCTTTACAGGAGAAGTCAACCTGGTCGGCGGGGGAACCACCGGCAGTGGCAACGCGCAGGTGGAGGATATCCCTCCTGTCAGCGCGGAATATTACAGGTCGATCGCCAGCAATCTGGTAATAGATATACTCAATATCATGACCGTCGCCGGCAGACCGCCCGGAGGCGCAGGGGACCTGTATGAAAGCATGGACGGAACAGAATGCCTGTTCCTCTACAGGGCGCCGCCTGATGCAGCGACTACGGTCAATATAGAGTATAGTGGAGGCTGCCCCGGCAGTGTCGCCATCCAACCTCTGAAGGGGGTAGTTTACATTGATGGGAATGTAACGGTAAGTGTGGATCAACCCTGGAATGGGGTGGTTCTGGCTTCTGGCAGCATAGAGTTCTATACGAATACCAATATACAGGGCCATATAGACCTCGAGGGTGTGGCAGCGGTAGCAAACGCGGAAATCTATTTCAGGGGGAACATCCAAATCGGCAGCCCGACCAATCAGCTCGGTGTCTACACAGCTACCTATTTCGATTTCGGCGGTGGTGGCAATAAGACCCTTTACGGCCCTATAATAGCCACTGACGGGTTTTCACTCAGCCCCTTGGCCGGAAATATCTCCATCGTTTATGACAATAACAACCCTCCCAAATACGGCCCGCTAACAGGCAAGCTGTTATCCTGGGTCCAAATAGAATGACGCCCTTGCGTTCATTTTATTTTAGCCGACGGAATCCAGCTTAATATATAATGGGCCGCCTTCTTAAAGGAAACGAGGAAGGCGGCCCTTGTATATCCGAGGGGTTCATCAAGCTCCCCTGAAGTGCTCTGAAACTTACTTAGTTAATATATCCCTTGATCAGACCTCTGGAGATGACCATTCGGTGCACCTCGGAGGGGCCCTCGCCTATGCGCCTGAAGCGGGCCTCCCTGAGCCAGCGTTCGAAGGGGTACTCCTTGGCCAGTCCGTAGCCGCCGAACATCTGCACACAGCGGTCGATAACGTTCCACAGGACGTCTCCGCTGTAGAGCTTGCAGATGGACGCCTCGATGCGGTAGTCCTCACCCCTGTCGTGCTTCCAGCATCCCTCCCAGGTAAGCCAGCGGGCGGCACGCACCTCAACCTCCGAATCGGCAAGCATCCACTGTATGGCCTGGCGCTCGCTCAAAAGCTTCCCGAAGGTTTCCCGCTGCTTTACGTGCTCGGCGGCCTGGCTCAGGGCGGCCACGCAAACGCCGATGTTGGCGGCGGAGTAGTGGAAGCGGTTCTTGGTGAGAAGGCGCAGGGTCAGGTCGAGCCCCTCACCCTCTTTCCCCAGCATCTGGCTCTGTGGCACCACGCAGTCCTCAATGGCGATCTCGTAAGCGGTAGTCGAGCGCATGACCTCGAAAACGTGTGGAGTGAAGCCGGGAGTGTTTTTCTCTATAATAAAGCAGCTTATCCCCTGGCGGCCCTTGTCAGGGTTTGTGCGAACGAATACCACCCCCCATTCCGCTTCTCCGGCGCCGGTGCAGAATATCTTGGAGCCGTTAAGCACCCAGTTGTCGCCGTCGCGCCGACCCTTGGTCTGGATGGCCCTCGCGGGGTCCGACCCTCCGCTGGGCTCGGTGACGGCGAAGAATGTCTTCAGCCCGTCCCGGATGGTGGTGACTGCATATTTCTGCAACTGCTCCTCGTTACCGGCGTAGATTATATTGGGCGGGTAGCGCCCGAAGACGTCGTATCCGGGATGATAAAGACCGGCCCGGCACTGGGCCATCTCCTCGGTGACCACGCAAAAACCGAACTCGTTGAGCCCTCCCCCGCCGTATTCCTCCGGCGCACCCAGGCACCAGAGGCCGGCGTCCCTGGCCTTCTTAGAAATCTCCTGCTGTATATCCTCAGGGAACTCGGTGGAGTCGTGCTCCAGCCCGATCTCATTGGGCAGCACTTCTTCCTGCATGAATTTGCGGATTGTGGCCTGTATCATCTTCAGTTCGTCTGACATCCCGAAGCCTTCGAAATTTTCCATTGCACTGCCCCCTGTATTATTTATTACGCTGCATAATAGACGCTTTGGCGGACTAATTACTTTTATACCGACTGAAGCGCACTGTCAAGCGCAGGGGAAAAAGGAAAACGTTTTCTTTATCACCTGTCATTCCGTGAGACGCGCTACATCCATACCCACTCACTTGTGTGTGGGTTTTTGATGACTCCGCTTTTCGCGGGGTTCGAACCCGGTAGCTTGTTGCCGGGTTTATGCCCCCGGACAAGTCCGGGG
>JAUXIQ010000121.1 GCA_030620925.1 Nitrospinota bacterium | reverse complement strand
TGATGCGCATCGCCTTTATCGTTTATCTTGTATGCAGAATCTTGTATCGTATATAGGAAAGGGGCGAAATGAAGCTGGAAGGCAAAGTGGGGATAGTCACCGGCGGCGGTTACGGAATCGGAAAGGCAATAGCCCTGGCGTTCGCTCAGGAGGGAGCAGACGTAGTGCTGGCGGCCAGGTCTGTTGAAAAAATGGAAGAGGTCGCTTCGGAGATACGGGGTATGGGTTGCAAGGCGCTGGTCTGCGCCACCGACGTCACGAACCACGGACAGATAAAGGGTATGGTGGAGGCCGCGGTTAAGGAGTTCGGAAAGGTGGACGTGCTGATAAACAACTCGGGGATCGACGGCCCCACCTCCACCGTGGTGGAGCTCGACCCCGATCAGTGGCGGGAGACCCTGGACGTAAACCTCACCGGCGCATTCCTATGCTCACAGGAGGTCCTCAAGCACATGATACCCGCCAGGAGCGGGAACATAGTAAACATAGGCTCCATCGCCGGCCGCATGGCCTATTCCTTCAGGTCCCCCTACGCCGCATCGAAGTGGGGCATGATAGGTTTCAGCCATAGTATGGCCCTGGAGGTGGGGGAGCACAACGTAAGGGTTAACGTCCTCATGCCAGGCGCCACGGAGGGAGAGCGTATGGAGAGGGTTTTGGAGAACCGCGCCAAGGCCACCGGCTCCACTTACGATGAGGCGAAAAAATTCTTCACCGACCAGATAGCCCTGCATCGCACCGTCAGCCCCGAGGAGGTCTCGGCGGCGGTGGTCTTCCTGGCTTCTGATGAGGCATCGGGGATTACCGGCCAGGCGTTCAACGTGTGTGGCGGCATGATCATGCGATGATAAATGCACGCTTCATGTACATTTTGAGTGAGAAGGTTTACACATGGATGAGAAAGTTCTGTTAACCGGTAACATTGCAGCCGCCGAGGGGGCGTTGTATGCGGGATGCCGGCACTACTTCGGCTATCCCATCACCCCTCAGAGCGACGTGGTGGAATACTTCTCCGCAAAGCTGCCCCAGATGGGCGGCGAGTTCGTTCAGTCTGAGAGCGAGTGCACCTCCATCAACATGCTTTACGGGGCCGCCGCCTGCGGCATCAGGGCCATGACTTCCACCTCCAGCCCGGGATTCAGCCTCATGCAGGAGGGGATTTCGCACATCGCCGCCGCCGAGCTGCCCTGCGTCATCATGCACGTGCAACGGGGGGGACCCGGGTCGGGCAGCACCCAGACCGCGCAGATGGACTACAACCAGGTGGTCAAAGGAGGGGGGCACGGGGAATACCGTCTCATAGTTTTAGCGCCGGACAGCGTGCAGGAAATATTCGACTTCGTGCAACTGGGTTTCTACCTGGCAGAGAAATACCGAAACCCGGCACTGGTTCTCACCGACGCCATCATCGGCCAGATGAAAGAGGACGTGGAGCTGCGCACCATAGACTTCGGACCGACTCCCGAAGATAGAAGCTGGGCGTTGAAAATCCACCGCTCCCCCAAGGGGAAATCTGCTAACGTGCACAGCGCGGTGGGCATCGTGGGTATATACAACGAGTGGCTGGCACGGACCAATGAAAAATACGAGAATATAAAGCGGGATGAAGTACGCTTTCAGAGCATGTTCATGGAGGATGCGGAGCTGGCCATAGTGGCCTACGGCTCCAGCGGCAGAGCGGCCAAGGGCGCCTGTAAGCTTGCCCGTGAAGAGGGGCTGAAGGTGGGTGTTTTGAGGCCCATCACGCTATGGCCCTTCCCCCAGCCGCAGATCGAGGAGCTGGCTTCCAGGGTGAAGAAAATACTGGTTGTCGAGGACAACCTGGGTCAGATGGTGGAGGACGTGAGGGGCGCGGTGGAAGGACGTGCGGAGGTGCATTTCATGGGTGTCTTCTCCCGCCACATGCCCGACTGCAACGGCATGATCTTCCCCGATACCATTCTGGAGGAGGTGAAAAAACTGCTATGAGCGGTGAAGATGAGCGCAAACTAATCTGCGACACACCGGACTGTATAAACAATACCTTGCTCCCGACCTGTCCGGGCTGTTTGCACGGCGTGGTGGCCCGGTGTGTGTGCGAAGCCATTGACGACCTGGGCATACAGGAGAATGCCATAGGGGTGGTGGGTGTGGGCTGCCATGCCATGACCGCCGGCGCAGTGGAGGTTGATACGATAAGCACCGCCCACGGGCGGGCCCCCGGAGTGGCCACCGGCATAAAGAGGGCCTATTACGGCGAAGCCATAGTGTTTACCTTTCAGGGGGATGGAGACCTGGGAGCCATCGGCCTGGGGGACGTGCTGAACGCCGTCAACCGTGGGGAAAAGTTGACCACCATCTTTTTCAACAACGCAGGCTACGGTAACACGGGTGGCCAGATGGGCCCTACGACAATAGAGGGGCAGGTCACCACCACTTCCCCTTACGGGCGCGATCCGGCGCAATCGGGCTTCCCTCTTCACATGGCGGAGATGATGGCCTCTTTAAGGGGTTGCGCCTACTCGGCCAGGGTTGGTATAAACAATCTCAAGAACTACGCCGGGGCCAGGAAAGCGGTCAAGGCCGCTTTCCAGAAGCAGATGGATAATATAGGATACGGTTTTGTGGAGTTCCTGTGCACCTGCCCTCCGGGCTGGAAGAAGAAGCCGGATGAAGCGTTCCACTGGATGGAGAAAGCCATGATGGAGGAGTATCAGCTGGGCGAGTTCAAGAACGTCGATGAAATAACATGATGATGCACGATGCAGGGCGCAGTATACTTAAAGTCTGATTTAAAATTGCCCCTTAAGGGGGGAAGGAAATATGGCTGAAGAAGAAAAAGAGACCATGGAGCTTGTGATTGCAGGCTACGGGGGGCAGGGTGTCCTTACCATGGGGGACCTGATGATCAAGGCGGGATCGAACGTCTATAAGCATGTTTCCTGGCTCCCCTCTTACGACACATATACCCGTGGAGGGCGAGTGGTCTGTTACGTCATCCTCTCCGATGAGAATATCCTTTCACCGCTCGTCGCCCGGCCGCGGACACTGGTCATCATGGACCCTGTGGCCATGGATTTATACCGGGACTGCCTGATGCCGGGGGGGACGCTGATCATAGATAGCTGTATGGTGTCCCCGGAGATGGTGGGGCGAGAAGACATTGAAGTAATAGCCGTTCCCGCCAGCGAGATGGCCCAATCCATCCTCACCATAAAGATAACCAACCTGGTTCTTCTGGGCAAGTACCTCAAATTGAGCGGCGCTTTGCCCCTGGAGTTGGTGGCGAGCGCCATGACCAAGAGCAAAGAAGCGGTCTTAAAGGACGGCTTCCTTACCATCAACCAGGAGGCCCTTTCCGCAGGCTACAACTACGCGAATTAGAGGGCTTCCAGATCCACCCATAAAACTATTTGTAATAAGGGAAATTAATGTGCCTCTGCTAGATATAGAAAACCTCTCCATCAGGTTCGGCGGACTGAAAGCTCTGGATAGTGTGAACATGCATGTTCAGGGGGGCGAAATTCGCGGTCTTATCGGCCCTAACGGCTCCGGGAAGTCAACCCTGTTGAATATAGTCTCCCGTATCTATAACCCGAACGGTGGGACGATCTTCCTGGACGGCAAAAACCTGCTCAAATGCAAGCCTCATCACCTGGCCGAGCAAGGTGTGGGAAGGACCTTTCAGAATCTGGAACTGTTCACCAACATGACCGTCCTGCAAAACCTCATGGTCTCCCAAACCTATCATCAGAAATACAATATCTTCTCCGCCGCTTTTTTCGGGCGACGCTTCCGTCGTCTGGAGCAGGAGTGCCTGGAGAGGGCCATGGAGATGCTCGAGCTTATCGGCCTGGATCGCTATCACAGACGCCTGGCCCGAGACCTTTCTTTCGGACAGCAGAAACTTCTGGAGCTTGGCAGGGCGCTGGTGTTCGACCCTAAGCTCCTTTTGCTCGATGAGCCGGCCGCCGGCCTGAGCCCGGTAATGATCAGACAGTTTGTGGATATCCTCTTCAATTACCGGGAGCAGAGGAACCTTGCCGTCATAGTGGTGGAACACATGACCAAGCTGGTCATGGACATCGCCGACCGTGTAACCGTCCTCAACTTCGGACAGGTCCTCTCCGAAGGGAGGCCGGAGGAGGTCCAGGACGACCGCAAGGTGATCGACGTCTATTTGGGCAGAGGCACAAAGGAGGCCTTCGGCAGGGCGCCTGCGCCTGAAAGAGCGGTCAAGGTAGGGGAAACCATGGACCGTAGTGCAAACTCATTGGTAGGCGCGTCCGCCGGGTCGGGAAAGCCTCCGTTGGAGGGAACGGAGGAAGAAACGAACGGCTTCATCGGCCTCAAGGTGCGGGGCATAGACGCCTATTACGGCAAGCTGCAGGTGCTGCGCAACGTATCTATTAAAGTGCCGCAGGGTGGTATCGTGGCCCTGCTGGGGGGAAACGGCTCCGGCAAAAGCACGACCCTTAATGCCATCTCAGGTTTGGTTAGCGTCAAGAAGGGGAGCATGGAATATAACGGCAGAAGCCTCCCTCGCAAGCACCCTCACAAGATTGTGAATATGGGCATCGTCCAGGTGCCTCAACACAGGGAGGTCTTCCCTTATCTCAACGTCGGAGAAAACCTGGCGATGGGTGCTTACAGACGGCGTGATAAGAAGGGCATCGTGGAGGACTACCAGCGCGTCTACACCTATTTCCCGCGCCTCAAAGAACGCCGGAAGCAGCTAGCCATCAGCATGAGCGGAGGGGAGCAGCAGATGCTGGCCATCGGCAGGGCGCTGATGTCCGATCCCAGCATGCTCCTCATGGACGAACCGTCGGCGAGTTTAGCCCCGGCCCTGGTAGAAGAGATTTTTGAGAAACTGGTGGAAATTAACAGGAACGGCACAACACTGTTCATCGTTGAGCAAAACGTGGATATCGCACTGAGCATATCCCAATACGTATATATACTGAGGCAGGGAGAAATAGTGCTTGAAGATTGGGCGGAAAACCTCACGGACAACGAAAAGATAATCTCCTCCTACTTCGGTCGGGCTATAAGTTAAAACCCGTGAGCCCTATGGCCCTCTGAACATATAAGGAGCGGAAGGGGGGTCTGGCAATAGCGTTGAAGTCAACGATCAGAGCGCAGCGATGGCTGAAACTGTTATAATGTAATAAACAAATTTATAGTTCACTATCCAGTGGGGAGACGGAAATGGATAAATTCCCTTTGATAGAAGTCAGCGGCACAAACTATGAGATGGGCCGTCAGCACGGCGAGCTCTGCTGTCAGGGCATCCGTCACTTTGTGGAGGCCATGTATTCGGAGACAAAGGAGCTCAAGGGGTGGTCTCGTGAAGAGGTTATCCAGCAAGCCCTGGCCTACGACAAATATATAGAAGAATTCGCGCCTCATCTCTATCAGGAAATGAAGGGCATAGCCGAGGGGTCGGCCGTCTCGTTCGAAGAAATATTGATGCTTCAGGTCAGAGGGGAGTTTACCCAGCCCGTAACCGGCGGGCAGGAGTGCACCAGCTACGCGATATTGGGGAAAGAGACTATAGAAGGGGAGGTCCTGGTGGGCCAGAACCAAGACCTGACGGAAAGCTTCCAGGATCAGGGAATCATGCTGCATATGGCTCCCAAGGACGGCCCGCGGATGCTCTGCTGCACGCTGGCCGGAAGCTTAGGGCACAACGGGATAAACTCCTACGGCCTGGGCTGGGCCGTCAACGCGCTGGACTCAGGAGGCTGGCGCGAGGGTGTTCCGCGCTACGTCCTTTTCCGGAGGATGCTGGAACAGGAGAGCGTTGATGCGGCGATCAGCGAGCTCAGACGTGCCCGGCGGGCTTCTTCGTGCAACTACGTGCTGGCCCATGCCTCGGGTGTCATCGCCGATGTGGAGACGCTGGTGGAGGGGGACGGCGTGTTGCGCCCTGAAAACGGTTTCCTGGCCCACGCCAATGATTACTTGATCCCCGAGCTTATGGAGCACGACAAGTTACTGCCGGAGCATCCCGATACGGCCATAAGAGCAAAACGCATGAAAGAGCTGCTCACAGAGCACAGCGGCTCCCTCTCCGTGGAGACCATGATGGAGATTCTCAAGGATCACCACAACTACCCTCAATCCATTTGTCTACATCAGTTGAGTGACCCTGAGGCGGAGTCGGCCACCTTGAAGACCATCTCTTCTATGATTTCCCGGCCTGCTTCGGGCTTCATGCACGTGGCTGTGGGGAACCCCTGCCGGAACGAGTACCACACCTACGAGTTGTGAGTCGGCGGCTGGAAGCGTCTCACGCCCTGCGTCGGTCTCTGCGCGGTCGCTGTTCCGTGGGAGCATCTTCCAGGTATCACCGGAAGACATGGTTCGGGCAATTTTTCAAAACGTTTAAGAGGGTTTGTGGTGAAACTTTGATGAAGTCCTCCGGCAACCGGTCGGTTATTTCACTTGCAAATAGAGCATTTTGGTT
>JAUXIQ010000282.1 GCA_030620925.1 Nitrospinota bacterium | reverse complement strand
GGGTCCATCGCCGCACTCCCCTTCGAGGACCTGTTAAGGAAGGAAGCCGCGTGTGTGGGCATACCCACACCCAGCGTGGAAGTGAGAGTAGTGGACGAAGAGAACCGGGAACTGCCGCCTGACAATGAAGGGGAGATAGTGTGCCGCTCCCCCATGGTTATAAATGAATACTGGAACGCGCCGGAAAAGACGGAGGAGCTTCTGAGAGACGGTTGGATGCGAACCGGCGACGTGGGAAAATTTGACGCGGAGGGTTTCCTCTACATCGTGGACAGGAAGAAGGATATGATCATCAGCGGGGGGGAGAATATTTACGCGGCAGAGGTCGAGAACGTCGTTTACAACCTTCCCCAGGTATTTGAGAACGCCGTGATAGGTGTCCCCGACTCGAAGTGGGGAGAGTCAGTTGTTGCTGTAGTGGCATTGAAGGACGGCCAGTCTCTCACCGAAGAAGAGGTGATTAACCATTGCCAGTCGCTGCTTGCCAAGTACAAGTGCCCAAAAAAGGTCTATTTCCGGGAGGAGCTGCCGCACAATACTTTCGGAAAGATCACCAAGAACGACCTGAGAGAAAAATACGGGGGATCTGGTTAACAGACTTTTAGGGAAAAACTCCAGAAAATTTTGAACCTCCATCGTATTCGTTGAAAGCAGAAACTTACTCCCCCAGAACGCACTCTTGCATGCCCTACACCGCCAGGTAGGCGTGCCGTATCTCTTCGTCGGCCAGAAATTTCTGCATCGTCCCCTGGTAGCGCACCATCCCTTTCTCCAGGATATATACACGGTCCCCCAGGCCCCTGACGAAGCGTAAGTTCTGCTCTGCTAATATTATAGTGATGCCTCCCTCCTGTAACTTCTTCAACTGTTCCTTCAGCATCTTCACCACCGCGGGGGCCAGACCTTCGGAAGGCTCGTCCAGGAGGAGCAACCCCGGGTTCCCCATAAGGGTTCGGGCGATGCTCAGCATCTGCTGTTCGCCGCCACTAAGATGGCCTCCCTTCCGGTGAATTATTTCCCGCAGTACCGGGAAGAGCTCGAAGACCTTCTCTACGGTCCATACCATGTTCTGCACTTCTTTCCCCATCTTCCGTCCCACCTCCAGGTTCTCCCGCACCGAGAGGTTCGGGAAGATGCGACGGTCCTCAGGCACATAGCCCAATCCCAGTCGGGCGATGGCGAAGGAAGACATGTTCGCCAGCTCTGTTCCACGAAAAGTTATACTTCCGGAGCGGGGTGGCGCCATTCCCACGATGCTGCGCATGGTAGTGCTCTTGCCTGCACCGTTGCGCCCCAACAGGCAGACCACCTGACCTTCATTCACTTCCATGGAAACGTCAAAAAGAATGTGGCTTTCACCATAGTAGGTGTTTATGTTCCGCACTTCTAATAGGGCCATAAGCGCCTCCGCCTCTTCTCATCGTCCCTGCTTCTGTTACCCGTCTTCCCCCAGGTAGACGCGTTGCACTTCCCGGTTGGCCCGCACCTCTTGCGGTTTCCCTTCAAAGATGATGCGCCCCTGGTGCATAACCGTGATGCGTTTGGATACCGCAAAGACTACATCCATATCGTGTTCGGTAAAAAGGATGGTCAACCCCTCTTCTTCGCCGATGCGCGCCACCAGCTCCATAGTCTCACGACGCTCCTGAGGGGCCATCCCCGCCGTAGGCTCGTCAAGCATGAGCAGCTGCGGCTCGCTGACCAGAGCGATGGCAAGCTCCAACCGCCGCTGATCCCCATGAGACATGATACTGCTCGGTTTGAGAACCTGCTCCTTCAAACTCACACGCTCCAGGATATCCAGGGCCTCCTGGCGGTAGATGCTCTTGGCTGGAGTGAAGATATTATAGTGTCTTCGGTGGTGGCTCAGCAGGGCGGTCTGCACGTTCTCCAGCGGGGTCAGGCGGAGGAAGATGCTGGTGATCTGGAAGGTGCGGCTGATGCCGCAGCGATATATTTTGTAGGGCGGCATCCGGCTTATATCCTGCCCTCTGAAATGGACCCGCCCCTGATTCTTGCTGAGGTCACCCGTGATGAGGTTAAAGAGGGTGGTCTTACCGGCCCCGTTGGGTCCGATAATAGCCCGAATATCGCCCTGTGCGATCTCCATATCGACCCCGTACACCGCCATGACCCCGCCGAAATGTTTGGTAAGGGCCTTAATCCGCAGGGCTACGTCCTGCTCCTCAATTTCCTTCCCCATAGCAATCTCTCCAGAAAACCCATAAACCCCTGGGGTGAAACGAGAATCACGGTTATGACGATGGAACCCATGAACAGTGGCCAGTATACGGGCCACCGGCCGGAGATGAAGGTCTCCAGCAGCTTGTACCCCACTGCTCCCACCAGAGGCCCCAGAAAGAACTGGGTGCCGCCCATGATCACCACTATCAAAGGCTCAAAAGATTTGTTAAAAAAGGCGTAATCCGGGAAGACGCTGCCGTTGAAAAAAGCGAAGAGGGAGCCTGCGATGCCGGAAAAGAAGCCTGACAGCACGAACGCCATGTGCTGATGCCGCTTGACGTTCACCCCGATAAATCGTGCGCGCCGGGGATTTTCCCGGATGGCTTTCAGGGCGTAGCCGAAGGGGGAGTTGATGATGGCGTATAAGGCCAGGACGCTCAGCCCCACCACCGCCATGGTGAAGTAATAATAGGCCACCGGCGACTTGAGAAACGAGGTGGGCCAGATGCCCAGGAGGCCGTTATCCCCCCCGGTGAAACCGTACCATTTGAAGATGATGGTATACACAATCTGAGCGAAGGCAAGGGAGAGCATTGCGAAATAGACAGTCGTCAGCCGCACAATGAAGAACCCGAAGAGCAGCGCCCCGGCGGCGGCGAAGAGGGGCCCCGCAGCTACAGTCAGAACCATGGGCACCCCCGCCTTTTTGAACAGCAATGCGGAACCATAAGCCCCCAGTGCGAAATATGCGGCGTGGCCGAAGGAGAGCATACCCCCGGAGCCCAGAAGAAGGTTGAAGGCCGCCGCAAAGAGGGCGAGGATGGCGATTTCGGTTGCCACTAGGATAAAAAAGAAGGGGATGATGTGAGGTAACAGCAGCAGGACAGTCAGCAATATTATTATCAACAATATCAGATGCCCCGCTTTGTGCTTTTTTTGTTGCATTACTTAAACACCATTTCCTTCATAACGCTATTCCTCGGGCTGGCCCAGCAGGCCCCAGGGCCGCACGATGAGCACCACCGCCATGATCGCGAACATCAAAACGATGGAGATTTCAGGGAAAATCAGGATGCCGAAAGACTGTAGTTCACCCACCATGAGTCCGCTGATGAGGCTCCCTGCGAAACTGCCCATTCCACCTATCACCACCACCACAAAGGCGTTGATGAGAGCTTCGAAATCCATGCCCAGGGCCACGGCCACGATGGGCGCCGCCAGGGCCCCTGCGAATCCCGCCAACCCACTCCCGAAACAGAAGACCTGGGTGAAAATCTTGGACACGTCAACCCCCAGGGCGGCCAGCATTTCGGTGTCCATGGTGGCGGCGCGGATGAGCATCCCCCAGCGGGTTTTGTAGAAGATGAGCCACAACCCCAGCGCTATAATCGGGCAGATTATCAGCACCAGCAGGTTGTAAGAGGGGAAGGGCTGGCCCAGAACGCTTATTGAACCTGCCAGGGCCTTGGGCCGGGGCAAGCTCAAGTTCTCCGGCCCCCAGATGATAAGCACCAGGGTGCCAATGACGAGGATGAGACCGAAAGTGAGGATGAGCTGCTGGAGGTGTTCGCTCTTATATATCCGCCTAAGCAGCGCCACCTCAATGATCCATCC
>JAUXIQ010000211.1 GCA_030620925.1 Nitrospinota bacterium | reverse complement strand
GTCCAGCAGGCGGTCCTTTAAGGCTTCGGGGCCGAAGGCCGAGAAGAGGGGACCTACCACCGCTCCCAGCTTGAGGGTCCCGAAGAGGGATATGAAAATTTCAGGGACCCTCTCCAGAAACACGAACACCCTGTCCCCCTTGCTCACTCCCAGGCCCTTCAGGACGTTGGCGAAGCGGTCGGTATGTTCCTTGAGGTCGGCGAAGGTATACTGTTCGGTGGCCCCGTCTTTGCCTTCCCAGTAAAGGGCCACTTTGTCCTTGCGATGAGTCCTGGTGTGCCGGTCGATGCATTCGTAGGCCGCGTTCAGTGAGCCGTCGAGCCAGTCCAGCTCCTTATGGACGTCTTCCCATTTGAACTTCTTTCTCATTTTGTCATAGTGGGTAAGGTTAGGCTTGAAGGGCATTTTCTTGAGGGCGGGTTTTTCGATGATCTTCTCTTCCATTTTCCCCCTCCACTGCTCGTGGAAAAAACGGTTTTTTCGGGATGATTTTTCAGCGGACGCGGAGTACCATTAAGCGCAGCAGATAACGCCGCTTAGAAACGTCAGGGTACCAGTACGTCCTCTTGTCCGTCAAGGTTCTAGTGGTTCAGGCCGGACTCACGCCCGATGTATATTGCAATATCTATAAGTCTGCATGCGTAGCCCCACTCGTTGTCGTACCAGACCATGACTTTCACCAGATCCCCCATGGCCATGGTGAGCTCTGCGTCTACGATGGACGAGTGAGGGTCTCTCAGAATGTCTGTGGAGACCAGATGCTCCCGGGATACCCTGAGGATACCCTTCAACCCTTTGTCGGCGGCCTCATCAAAAGCGGCGTTGATCTCCTCGGGGGAGACTTCACGCTGCAGGAGGGCGGTGAGATCAAGTATGGACCCGTCCGGGTTAGGCGTCCTGAGAGACATGCCGTCCAGCTTTCCGCTCAACTCGGGCAGCACCCTTCCCACTGCTACCGCCGCACCGGTGGTGGTGGGGACTATGTTAAGTGCTGCTGCCCTGCTTCTGCGCATCTTGCGGGTGGGGGTGTCCAACAGGGCTTGGCTGGTGGTGTATCCGTGGACGGTGGTCATGAACCCCTTGACCACGCCGAACTTATCGTGGAGAACTTTGGCCACCGGCGCCAGGGCGTTGGTTGTGCAGGAGGCGTTGGAGACCACATTATGATTCTGCGGGTCGTAACTCTTTTCGTTCACGCCGTAGACAAAAGTAGCGTCGGCATCATCGGAGGGAGCGCTGATGACGACCTTCCGAGCGCTGGCCTCCAGGTGCCTGGCGGCCCTTTCACGGGAGCGGAAGGCGCCCGTGGACTCTATCACGATGTCCGCCCCGTTGTCCGACCAGTTTATCTCCGCCGGGTCCTTGAAACCGGAGAGGGATATCCTCCAGTTATTGATCATGATGCTGTCCTGAAAAGCCTCCACCGGCACTTCGCACCTTCCATGCGTGGAATCGTAATGAAAAAGGTAGGCCAGGGTCTCTGAATCCGCAAGGTCGTTAATAGCCATTACCTGTATGTCCGGATTGTCCAGGCTGGCCCTGAGCAGAAGCCTGCCGATGCGGCCGAACCCGTTTATTCCTATCCTGACCGGCATATTGCAGCCCTCCTTCTTATCAACAATGCAGGGCCCGGTATCATCCTGCATCGTGCATCTTGCATCATGGTTCCCGACCGTGGCGGTCAGGGATAGAGCCTGTAAAGCGTTCTTGGGAAAGGAATCGCCTCGCGCACGTGGGGTATCCCGCACATCCAGGCCACCGTCCTCTCCACGCCGAGGCCGTAGCCGGAATGGGGCACGGAGCCGTATCTCCGGAGATCGATATACCACCTGAAGCTCTCTTCCGGCAGGTCGTGCTCCGCCACGCGCTTTCTCAACGTCTCCAGATGGTCCTCCCTCTGGGAGCCTCCCACGATCTCTCCATAACCTTCGGGGGCTATCATGTCCACGCACAGGGCCAGGCGCTGGTCTTCAGGGTCCGCCTTCATGTAAAATGCCTTGCACTGGCCCGGATAGCGGTGGATCATCACCGGTAAGTCGTGCATCTCCGAGATGACCGTCTCCTCCTCTCCGCCGAAATCCTCGCCCCACTGGACGTGGACCTCCTTCTCCTTGCGCATCTCCAGTGCCTGGGAGTAGCTTATTCGGGGGAACGGCCTCTTTATCCCCTCCAGCTTCGAGGTGTCCCGCTCCAGGACTTTCAATTCATTTCCCCGGGTTTCCAACACCCGCCCCACGATATGTTCTACCATCTCCTCGGCGAGGTCCATAATATCGTTCAGGTCGGCGTAGGCCACCTCGGGTTCCACCATCCAGAACTCGGTAAGGTGGCGTCTGGTCTTTGACTTCTCGGCTCTGAAAGTGGGCCCGAAGGTATACACTTTGCCGAAAGCCATGGCGCCGGCCTCGGCGTAGAGCTGGCCGCTCTGGGAAAGATAGGCTTTCTTCCCTTCGAAATAGTCCGTCTCGAACAGAGTGGAGGTGCCCTCGCAGGCGGAGGGGGTGAATATGGGGGCATCCATGAGGATGAAGCCGCGATCGTCGAAAAAATCGCGGATGGCTTTCACCACCGTGCTGCGCACCCGCAGGACGGCATTCTGCCTGGAGGACCTGAGCCACAGATGGCGGTGGTCCATGAGGAAACCCGTGCCGTGTTCCTTGGGGGTGATGGGGTAGGATTCGGCCAGGTGCACCAGCTCTATACCGTTTATTATCAGTTCATACCCGCCGGGAGCCCTGTCGTCGGCCCTCACTTTTCCGGTGACTATGATGGAGGATTCCTGGGTGAGCTGTTCGTGGAGTGAGAAGGTCTCTTCATCCACATCGGACTTGGACATGACCCCCTGGATGACGCCCGTGCCGTCCCGGATCATCAGGAAACGCACCTTCCCGCTGGAGCGCTTGTTGTAAAGCCAGCCGCATATGGTGACTTCCCGCTCCTGATGAGCTCCTATATCCTCAATATAGACCCTTCCCATGGTGAAATTCCGATTATCCTCATATGAATTTATCCGTGTATATATATGAGAGCTGAATCCAATAAAAGTGTTACCCATGTCCCCGAACACTTGTAACCTATCTATCCAGTCTGTACAGGGAAGTCGGGAGAGGGTGAATATAAATAATGACTCGCCGTCCCGCCCGAAGCGGGATTGCGCCTGCAAGCATCTCGTATATGTTAGGTCTTCCCTACCTCTTTTACTTCTTCTTTCTGCGCCGGACCAGCCGGTACTTCGTCTTGTCCCCCTCTTCATAGGGGGCCACCCGGCCCTCCTTTTCCAGCTTCAGAAGATGACAGACGACCTGCTTCTCCGCCCAATCGTAGAACATGGGGTCGATTTTTTCGGGAAAGTAGATGCGCTCCATCATAACCCTGGTGTCGGTTATTCCTTCACGAATCTGTTTGAGCACCTGCCCCTCGCGCATCATCCGGTGGTCGATGAGCTCTTTGAGCTTCGCTGCCGGGTCGGTGATGATAGGGCCGTGCCCGGGACAGATTATTTTAGCGTTGAGGTTCTTGATGAGGTTCAGGCTTTTGAGATAGATGAGCATGTCCCCGTCGGGGGGGGCGATGGCGGTCGTGCCTTGGCCCACGACGTTGTCTCCGCTGAAGAAGATTCCCCGCTTCTGCATGTAAAGGCCGATGTGGCCCGGGGTATGGCCGGGTGAATGGACAACTTTCAGCTTGGTACCGCCCACTTCTATGACGTTCCCGCCCTCCACGACCACGTCTATCTTCCTGCGCCTGAGCTCCTTGGCCAGCGAGGACGCCTCTTTGGAATGAGCGACTATTTTCGCCCTCGTATTTTTCCTCAGCTTCACGCAGCCCAGGTGGTGATCGGGATGGGCGTGCGAAACTATGACGTATTTCACCCTGGGATTCCCTATGCCGCCCAGGTAGGCCATGATCGAGTGGATGGCGGTATCCACCGTGTAACCGAAATCGTTACCGGGATCGAGTATCGCCAGTTCCTTGTCGTCTCCCATCATGAACACGTTGGAGCCGAGCATGGGGTCTCGCCCCTGAATGGGCAACATGTGAACGTTGTGAAATACCTGCATTATAAGCTCCTGCTCACGCAATTGGTCGGGTGGTCAAAGCTGAGGCTCAGCGGGTACCCGCTCCTCCCCCAGCACCTTCTGGCGCAGATAATCGCTCCCCAGGCACAACCTGGCGATCACAGTGCCCAGGACAATTCCCGCCACCACGTCTGAAGGGTAGTGCACTCCGAGATATACTCTGCTCACCCCTACAGCCGCGGCCATAAAGTAAAATATCAGCCGGTAACTTTTGGCGTAATAGGCCAGTAAGGAGGCCAGTAAAAAGGCGGATGCCGCATGTGCGCTGGGGAAACTGAGGTTCACCCCGTAAATGACCCCGGTGTAATCCGTAAACAGACTCAGAGCCCTGAGGTTGACCTCTTGTGTAACAAAGGGTCTCTCCCTCCCGATCAAATGTTTCATCATCTGGAAAGCTATAACGTTTATGCCGTATGCGATTCCGGTCATGGCCATGAGTTTGGACTTTTTGGCGAGGGTAAGAACCAGTAAGAAAATGAGGACGAAGTAGATGGAGCCCAACTGGGTGATGAAAGGCATGAAGAAATCGAGCCACCCGTTGGAAAGGCCGATGTTGATGTAATG
>JAUXIQ010000122.1 GCA_030620925.1 Nitrospinota bacterium | reverse complement strand
GGGGATAGCGCGAAATGTCTTATCTCCGGCTCGCCGAAGGCGGCGTTCTCGGAGGCGATGGTGATATCGCAGATCATGGCCAAGTTGGAGCCGGCGGCGACAGCGTACCCGTTCACCGCGGAGATAACGGGCTGCCTCAAATTCCATATCCTGATTATGGTATCGAAGTTGCGCTTGATCCTCTTCCCCTGCTCGTCTTCATCGGGCACCGTCTCCCCCGTGGCCAGGTCGAACCCGGTGCTGAAAGCCTTGTCCCCGGCTCCGGTGAGGATGACCACACGGACTTCGCCGTCATCGTTTATCTCGTCGAACACTTCCCGCAGCTCGCGCAGCAGGTTCTGACTTAAAGCGTTATACTTTTCGGGTCGGTTGAGGGTGACTTTAGCAACGCTATCGATCTTCTCGTACAATATGTCCTGGAACGGCCCCGCCATATTCACGTCTCCTCTTGATGATTATATACCCTGCGGCCTCTGACGCCGTTCGGAGTTTAGGTTTATTCCCCTCCCTTGTCAAGCGCCAACAGTCAGGTGAGGGAGGGGATTTATCGTTGACCTTTCCCCTAACTTAAACTAAATTGAATTAGCGGAAGCCCCGCAATACAAGGGCGTGTTAAATAAGCCGATGAAAGATAAATCGATTCTACAATTTCTGCGGTGGATAACATAATGACGGATGAAAAAAAACAGGAACTGTTGCGAACGCTTCCCTCGGTTGACGCCGTGATCCAGGTAGAGGACATGGAGGCGCTCATGAAAGATTTCCCGCGCTGGTTCGTTCTGGACTGCGTGCGGGATACCCTGGATGCCAAACGGAAAGAGATACTCGCCGGAGACGCAGGCGCAAATCCGGCGTCCGAAGGACTTACGGCGGAAAAGGTGGCCCTGGAGGTGGGGGAGAAGCTGCGCAGCTCGCAGAGGTTCAGCCTCAAGAGAGTAATCAACGCCACTGGCATCATACTGCACACCAATTTAGGCCGCGCCGTTCTGGGGCAGGAGGTGCTGCGCAACGTCCTCGCCGTGGGCGGCGCATATTCCAACCTGGAATACGACCTGGAAGCCGGTCAAAGAGGCTCCCGCCACAGCCACCTGGAGGATATATTAACCCGACTCACAGGCGCCGAAGCGGCCCTGGTGGTGAACAACAACGCCGCAGCCGTTCTCCTGGCCCTGGATACCCTGGCCAAAGACAAAGAAGTCATCGTCTCACGGGGCGAGCTGATAGAAATCGGCGGCTCCTTCAGGATTCCGGATATAATGAGCAAGAGCGGTGCGCAACTCAAGGAGGTGGGCACCACCAACCGAACGCACCTCAAGGATTACGCATCCGCCGTCACCGATAACACCGCCCTCCTGCTCAAGGTCCATACCAGCAACTACAGGATAGTGGGGTTCACCACCGAAGTGACCCTGGAAGAGCTGGTGGAGTTAGGAAGGGAATTCCAGATACCGGTCATGGAAGACCTGGGAAGCGGCAACCTGACTCCTTCAGCGGGGGATATGATCATCCCCGAGCCCACGGTTCAGGATAAGATCAAGACGGGTATCGACCTCATCACCTTCAGCGGCGACAAACTCCTGGGCGGTCCCCAGGCGGGAATCATCCTGGGGAAAGCCGCCTGCGTCAGCCAGTTAGCCGCCAACCCACTTGCGCGAGCCCTGCGGGTGGATAAGTTTACCATTGCCGCCCTGGAAGCCACGCTGCATCTATATCTAGAGGGAGGTGAGGCATTGATGCGAATACCCACCATGGAAATGCTCTCCCGGCCCGTGGAAGAACAGGAGCGCAAAGCTTTGGCGCTGGCGGTTATGATGAAAGACTGTATGGGTGAAAAGCTGAGCGTGAGCGTATCTCGCGACGTCACCCAGGCGGGAGGCGGCTCACTTCCTGCAGTGGAGTTCCCCACCGCCGTCGCCGCGCTGACCTCTACCGCGTTGAGCCCCGAAGAGATAGACGAACGACTGCGAAAAGCTAAAATCCCCATCCTGGGCCGCATAAGCCAGGATAGGTTCCTTCTGGACATGCGCACCGTTCAGGAAGACGAACTGCAAGAGATCGCCACCGCTGTAAAACAATTAGCTGAGGAGCTGCGCTAGAAAACACATGAAACTATCGCTGGTATCATCATGAAAAGGGTCATTCTGGGGACCGCCGGGCATATCGATCACGGTAAAACCGAGCTGATAAAAGCCCTCACCGGCATAGATACCGACAGGCTCAAGGAGGAAAAGGAGCGCGGCATCACCATAGACCTGGGGTTCGCCCACCTGGATTTGGAAGAGGACGTCAGCATCGGCATAGTGGACGTGCCGGGGCACGAGCGCTTCGTTAAGAACATGCTGGCCGGTGTGGGCGGCATAGACCTGGTGGCGCTGATAGTGGCCGCCGATGAAGGTGTGATGCCCCAGACCAGGGAACATATGGCCATCTGCCAGCTATTGCAGATCAAAAGCGGCCTGGCGGTGATTACCAAAACGGACCTGGTGGACGAGGAATGGCTGGCCATGGTGGAAGAGGATGTCAGGGATTTTATGAAGGGCACCTTCCTCGAGAGCTGCACTCTGTTGACGACCTCCTCCAAAACCGGCCAGGGTATCCCGGAGCTTAAAACCCACCTGGCGCGTCTGGCAGGAGAAATAGAGGCGAAGAACATCTCCACCCCCTTCAGGATGCCCATCGACAGGGTGTTCACCATGAAGGGTTTCGGAACGGTGATTACCGGCACGCTCACCTCGGGGACGGTGAACGTCGAAGACCAGGTGGAAATTTTCCCCCATAACCTGAGCACACGCATCCGCAGCGTTCAGGTTCACAACCAGAAAGTGTCTCAGGCTACTGCGGGCCAGCGGACGGCGCTCAATCTATCGGGCACGGACAAGAACTCTATCATTCGAGGCGACGTTATCTCTCTGCCCGAGAGGCTTCATCCCACCACACTCCTCGATGCCAGGATGACCCTCCTGGGTTCGGCGGCTCATCCCATCAAGCACAGGGGGAGAGTACGGTTCCATCATGGTACGGCTGAAATAATGGCCCGCGTGCTCTTGCTGGAAAGAGATTACCTTGAGCCGGGGGACGAGGCGTATATCCAGCTTTACCTGGAAAAACCTGTCTGCGCCCTCCCCGGGGACCGCTTCGTAATTCGTAGCTACTCACCGGTCATTACCATCGGCGGAGGACAGATACTGGATGTAAAAACCGCCAGACATCGGCGGCACCGAAAGGAAATATTAGACCATCTCCAGATTCTGGAGAGTAGCTCCCACCGGGAGGTGCTCGAGGAGCTGCTCCTGGATGCCGGGTCATCAGGGCTCGGCCTGGAGGAGCTTTTCCCAAGATTCGACCTCTCGCGGGAAGACTTACTGGGCCTTATAAACGACCTCTCGAAAAAAGGCGACGCAGTGGTCATAGATGAAGATAAGGTGCATGTGATGCACCGGCAACTGTTCGAGGAAATGGGCCGCAGCATTGAAGAACAGCTTACGTCTTTCCATGTGGCGAACCCCCTCAAAAAGGGCATGAGCAGAGAAGAACTGCGCAGTAAAGTGGCCCCGGTTGCGGAGAGGGCGTTCATCAGGTGCATAGAGCATCTTGAAAATGGGAAGAAGGTAGTAGTCGAAAAAGACCTGGTGCGCTCGGCCTCCCATAAGGTGGAGCTCCAGGAAGAACAGGCCGAGATCAAACATCGACTGGAGCAGGAATTCCTGACTTCCAGGTTTCAACCGCCGTCTCCTCAAGAAGCCTTCAGCCGTCTATCCATCTCCGAGCAGGTGGGTAGGGAGATGCTGCAGGTTCTCATAAGTGAAGGGGTGGTGGCCAGGGTCAAGGACAAAATAGTCTTCCACAGGGATAGCCTGAGCAGCGCCGAAGAGATACTGATAGAATTCATAAAACAGAATGGCGAAATCACCGCCGCACAGTTCAGGGACCTGCTGGATATTTCCCGCAAATACGCCATCCCCCTGCTGGAGCACTTCGACAACAAGAGGGTCACCTTTCGCAAAGGGGACGTGAGAGTGCTGAGGAGCAAGGGTTGATGGATCGTTCAGCCGATAACGGTGTGAAGGAAGGTATAGATGAAAGCGGTCAGATTTCATGAACATGGCGCCCTCGACAAACTGGTCTACGAGGATGCGCCTGATCCTCAGATTGAAGAGAATGAAGTGCTGGTGCGGGTTGAAGCCTGTGCCTTGAATCACATGGACATCTGGGTGCGCGGGGGACTCCCCAACCTGTCCGTCCCGCTACCCCACATATCGGGGGCCGACGTTTCAGGCCGGGTGGAGGAGACGGGAAGGCTGGTCACCGGCGTTACTCCCGGCCAGCGGGTCCTCCTCGCTCCGGGAATCGGCTGCGGGAAATGCTCTCAATGCCTTTCCGGCAAAGATAACCAGTGCCTGAAATACGATATACTGGGCCTCATCTCCGACGGGGGATATGCCGAATTGGTGAAGGTTCCCGAAACCAACGTAGTCCCCATACCTGAAGACATGGGCTGCGAAGAAGCGGCGGCGTTTCCCCTGGTGTTCCTCACCGCCTGGCACATGCTGGTGGGCAGGGCGGCCGTGAAGCCTGGAGAGGACGTGCTGGTGATGGCAGCGGGAAGCGGGGTCGGACATGCGGCCATACAAATAGCCAAACTTTTCGGGGCCAGGGTGATCACCACCGCCGGCACCGAGGAAAAGATGGAAAAAGCCCAAAAACTGGGGGCGGACGAGGCGATCAACTACAATAAGCAGGACGTCCTTCAGGAGGTGCGGAGGCTCACGGGGAAAAAGGGCGTGGAAGTGGTTATCGAACACATCGGGGCCGATACCTGGACGCAGAGCCTCAATTGCCTGAGCAGAAACGGGAGGCTGGTCATTTGCGGCGCCACCAGCGGCTCCGCGGTGCAGACCGACCTGTGGTATCTTTTCGGGAAACATATATCCGTTCATGGCTCATACATGGGTGAAAAGGGAGAGCTGCTGGAGGCGTTAAAATTTTTCAAGGAGGGAAGGATAAGGCCCGTGGTTCACGCCGTATTTCCTCTCAAGGAGGCTGCGGAAGCGCAGCGCACCATGATCGATAGAAAACAGTTCGGTAAAATTGTACTCACTCCTTAAAAAACGGAGAAGAATGTTGTCAGCGGAAACCGGGAGCGGTAAAAGGTACAGGCTGGGGTTTGACATCGGAGGCACCTTCACCGATTTCGTTATCTTCGATCAGGAAGACGGAAGCATGAAGGTAGCCAAATGTCTCACTACGCCGGAAGACCCTTCACAGGGCGTGGTGATCGGACTCAACCAGATTAAAAAAGATTTCGGCATAGGCATGGAAGGGGTCCATAACGCCGTCCACGGCACAACCCTCATCATCAACGCCATCATTGAACGCAAGGGTGCCAGGATGGGGCTTATAACCACCGGTGGATTTCGCGACCTGTTGGAGTTCCGCCGTGAGTTCCGCTACGACGTATACGACATGAACCTCCTCTTCCCCGAGCCCCTGGTGCCCCGCTACCTGAGGAAGGAAGTCTCTGAAAGGGTGGCCTACGACGGTTCCGTCCTGAAGGCCCTCGACCGGGAGGAGGTCATAAAGATCGTTCGGGAATTAAAAGAGCTGGACGTCGAGGCCATTGCCGTCTGCCTCCTCCATTCTTGCGTCAACTCCGACCACGAGCAGGAGATCGGCGATATAATCGGCCAGGAGGCCCCCCAGCTTCACGTCACCCTCTCGTCAGACCTCTTCGCCGAGTGGCGGGAATACGAACGCACCTCCATCGCCGCCATCAACGCTTACGTGCAGCCGCTGGCCCATCGCTACATCCACCGGCTCGATGAGCGACTGCGGGAACAGTCCTTCCGGGACGTCTGGTACGTGATGGCCAGCAACGGAGGCGTGCTGGCCAAGGACACGGCGGCGGCCTATCCCGGGCGCGTCCTGGAGTCCGGCCCCGTGGCCGGAGCATTGGCGTCGGCCTACTACGGCAAACTGCTGGGCGTCACAGACGTGTTGTCCTTCGACATGGGGGGCACCACGGCGAAAAGCTGTCTGGTGAAAGACGGCAAGCTGAGCATAGCCAACAATTACGAGGTAGCCCGCGCCAACCGCTTCAAGAAAGGGAGCGGCCTGCCCGTACGGCTCCCCGTGGTTGACATGATAGAAATAGGAGCCGGCGGCGGGAGCATAGCGCGCTTAAACGAGCTGGGGCTCATAAACGTGGGGCCGGACAGCGCCGGGGCGAACCCGGGCCCCTCATGTTACGGGTTCGGTGGCAAGGAGCCGACGGTAACCGACGCATCTCTGATACTTGAATACCTTAACCCCGACTATTTCCTGGGCGGGCGCATGAAGCTGTATCCGGAAGCGGCAGC
>JAUXIQ010000413.1 GCA_030620925.1 Nitrospinota bacterium | reverse complement strand
ATAAGTTCAATTCCAAGGGGTATTTCATCCCTGATTTTGCCGAGCCGGATAAATGCAACGGCTGCGCTATTTGCGGGCAGCTCTGCCCGGATTTCGCCATAGAGGTATATCGTTATCAGAAGGCCGCTACGTGAGAGCCGGTGAAATTTTCCCGTTGACGACCCGCTGGTTTTGCGCAAAGCACAAATAATTACGGCGCTGTTAGGATCGGCGGCCCTGAAAATTCTCAGATAGACTACACGATAAAGGCGGAGAAATGGCCGAAAGAATGTTCTGTACCGGCAACGAGGCGATAGGCCGGGGGGCCATTAAGGCCGGAGTGAGACATTTTTTCGGCTACCCCATCACACCCCAGAACGACGTCCCTGAATTTTTTGCGCGCGAGCTCCCGAAGGTCGGCGGCATCTACGTACAGTCGGAGAGCGAGCTCGCCTCCATCAACATGCTTTTCGGCGCCGCGGCTTCCGGCGTGCGGGCCATCACCACCACCTCAAGCCCCGGGTTCAGCCTCATGCAGGAGGGCATCTCGGGCATCGCCTCCGCGGAGATTCCCTGCGTGTTGGTGAACGTCATGCGAGGCGGGCCCGGCTTGGGCACCACACAGACCTCCCAGCAGGACTACTACCAAACCACCAGAGGCGGCGGGAACGGGGATTACCGGAACATCGTGCTGGCCCCTGCATCGGTGCAGGAGGTGTACGACCTGGTGCAACTGGCCTTCCATCTGGCCGATAAACACCGCATGATCGTCATTCTCCTCATGGACGCCATAGTGGGCCAGATGGCCGAGCCCCTGGAGCTGAAGGAATACGATTTCGGTTCGCTGCCGGAAAAGGACTGGGCGCTTAAAGGAAAAGGAAATAAAGGGGGGAATTTTAACTATATCTGGCAATGGCTGGGGGAAAATTTCAAGGATTGGATCGCCCGCAACGAGGAGCGTTATCGCCGCGCCGAAGAAGAGGAAGTGCGCTGCCAGACGTTCATGGATGAGGACGCCGATTTCCTCATGGTCGCTTACGGAGCCTCTGCGCGAGTAGCCCGGAAAGCCATGGAGCTCGCCCGGAGCGAAGGGATGAAGATGGGGCTGATCAGGCCCATAAGCCTCTGGCCCTTCCCTTACCGCATCATCGAGGAGAAGGCCCGGAAGGTGAAAAAGTTCCTGGTGGTGGAAGACAGCATGGGCCAGCTTATAGATGACGTCAGGTTCGCGGTGGCCAGGGAGGCGGAGGTGCGCCTGGTGGGGTGCCAATTCCGACACCTTCCGGGTTCTGGCGGTATGATATACCCGGGGGCCGTGTACCAGGAGGCCGTGAAATATTATGAGCAATGAGGCGACGGGTAGAAAGAAGGTGCTTTCAGCGCCAGAGCTGTGGACCGGCGAGCCTACACACTGGTGTTCCGGCTGCCACTACGGGATAATACTGCGCCTCATCCTGGAGACCATAGAAGAAATGGGTATAGAGGATGAGGCGATCGGCGTCACCTCGGTGGGATGCAGCTACCCGTCTTTTATTTTCTATAAGATGGATATGATAGCCGCGCTGCACGGCCGGGCTCCGGACGTTGCTACGGGCTTGAAACACGCCCGCTTCGGCGAGAACATCGTGTTCACCATACAGGGGGATGGTGACCTGGCGGCCATCGGAATGGGGGAACTCATCAACGCCGCCAACCGCTTCGAGAAGCTGACCACCATCTTCCTCAACAACGGTACCTACGGCACCACCGGCGGACAGCTCGCTCCCACCACCATACTCGGCCAGTATACCACCACCACACCCGACGGGCGCAACTACGAGACCTTCGGCTTCCCCGTCCACGTCCCCGAAATGATGGCCACCATGAAGGGGGTGGCCTATACCGCCAGGAGCTCAGTGCACACCCCCGCCGCCTTCGCTCAGACCAGGAAATATATGAAGAAAGCCTTTCAGAAGCAGGTGAATAACGTCGGCTATAGCCTGCTGGAGATAATTTCCGCCTGCCCGCCCGGTTGGAAGATGTCCCCTGTGGACTGCAACAAACACATAGAGGAGACAGTGCTCCGGGAGTATTCGCTGGGTGAGTTCAAGGACGTGGACGACGTATTTGAGACTGAGGAGTGAGGGTCGTGGCCGCAGCAACCGAAGGTTCAGAAGTCGTCATCGCAGGCATGGGAGGGCAGGGTGCCCAGTTGATCGGGAAGCTTTTGGCCGAATTGCTCATGCCCCATTACCGGCATGTCACCTGGTTCCCCGTCCTGTCCCCTTTCATGCGCGGCAGCCCTACTGAATGCACGGTGGTCTTTTCTCAGGAGGAGATAAGCTCGCCCATAGTCGATAATCCCGCCGCCGCGGTTGTCATGGACCAATATTCGTTCGACCTATACGTCGAAAAGATGGCCCCCGGGAGCGCCCTTATCATGGATGCCTCCATAATTAAGGAAGAGGTGAAGCGGGATGACATACGGGTGCTGGAGGTGCCGGCCACCGAGATGGCCCGTGAGCTCGGTTCGGAGCAGGCGGCTAATTTCGTCCTCCTCGGCGTCTATCTGAAGGCGGAGGAGGTACTGCCCATGGAGACCGTGCTTCAGGGTCTGTCCGAGAAGCTGCGCCAGGACGGGAAGGAGAAGTTCATGGAGCTGAACGCCGGTGCGCTGCGTAAAGGTTGGGAGTTAGTTTCCTGAAAATATAAAACATCGAAGGCTGTCCGATGGTCGAGTATAAAGGGTATGCAGGAAAAATTATAAAGGTAGATCTCTCT
>JAUXIQ010000180.1 GCA_030620925.1 Nitrospinota bacterium | reverse complement strand
GGTTAATGGTAATGGTGGCAATCCCGTCCTTTACCTCGTAAAGTAGCGTCTCGTAAGACATTGGAGGTCCCTCCTTCTGTATGGAGTATAAAGAACAAACCGGTTACCTTATGGTGGAGCAATCTTATTATACATACAACTTTTTTCAAGGAGAAAACGTCCGAAGCAAAGACCTTGTATTGGATTTTGGCTTGTTGTATATTGACCCCGTTCCGTAAACCAGGGAAGATGGAACCAGACACCGACCCATCGCAGCCGGAGATATTCGATTTTAAGTTATCTTTGAGGGAGGTAAGTTATGGCTTTCGAGAACATCAGGTACGAGAAGGAAGGACACATTGTCAGACTGACTATCAACAGGCCAAAAGCGCTAAACGCCATCAATCAGGGAGTTATAGAGGATCTCAACGCCGCCTGTGAAACCATCGAAAATGACAAGGAGGTCCGGGTGGCGATCCTGACCGGCGAAGGGCGTGCCTTTTCCGCAGGGGCCGATCTCAAGGCACTCAAAGGCAGTGAGGACTCCGGGGGGCAGGGTGACGAATTCCTGAGATTCTGGCACAAAACCTTCAACAGGTTTGAAGACCTTCCGATATGCACCATAGCGGCCATCAACGGTTTCGCGCTGGCAGGCGGTCTGGAGCTGGTAATGTGCTGCGACCTGGCTATCCTTTCCGATGCCGCCCAGATAGGCGACCAGCACGCCAACTTCGGCCTGGTGGCCGGCGGAGGAAACACCCAGAGGCTGCCCAGGGCGCTGGGCATCAGAAAAGCAAAAGAGCTAATGTATTCCGGAGACTGGATAAGCCCCGAAGACGCCGTCAGCTTCGGCCTGGTGAACAAGGTGGTGCCCGCGGACAAACTTGAAGAGGAAACGACGGCTCTGGCCAAGAAGCTTTGCGAGAAGAGCCCCATGGCCACCGCCACCGTGAAGCGGCTGATCAACAATGGAATGCAGGTGGACCTCCATTCCGGACTCGAGATGGAGCTGAGCGGAGTGCAGATGCATTTCCTCACCGACGACTGCAAAGAGGGACTGGCCGCCTTTAACGAGAAGAGAGACCCTCAATTCAAGGGAAGATAACAAAACTTCTCTCCGGACGATAATAGCGGGCATTGAGAGCTCTATTCCCGCTCCTGCACTGCGCCCGCGCCATGTCCCGGGGGGTGCGGGTGCGAACCGGGATATCGGATATTTTCCCCCTGCGGGACGTATATTTAGAGGTACGTCCTCAATTTCCGGACGCTGCCCTCTGCGGGATGTGGGCGATATTTCATTTAATTCCTCGTTTCCTGTTGCAAATTAAATAGATAGGCGTGTAAACCTCGCTCTGCACAATACGTCTTATCTAATGAAAGCTATAATTAATGCCTAAATCAGGAAAAGCCAAGCGGGGTCAGATGTTCGACTCGAAGATCGCTGAGGCGCCCGCTGAAATGGATGCGGAAAATGAGCTTAATGAGTGGATCGGGCGCAACCAGAAGCGAATCTATAATCTTGCATATCAGTATCTCCGGTCGCGTGAGGAGGCGGAAGATATCACGCAGGAGACTTTTCTGCGCGCCTACATCAAAAGAGAAAGTTTTAGAGGCGAAGCAAAAATCGATACATGGCTGACGCGCATAGCCATAAACCTTTGCATAGACGTTTTGAGGAAGAAGAAAATACGACGCACATTCCCATGGCCCAAGGCAAATGCCGACGACGAGGAGAAACAGCAGCTGCAAGAATTCCCCGATTCCAAGCAGGACCTCGAGGAACAGACCATGAACCGCGACTTACGGGAAAGGGTATACGAGGCCATGGACAAACTATCATCGCAACAGAGGATGGTTTTCGTGCTCAAACACCTGCAAGACATGTCCCTTAAAGAGATAGCCGTAACAACGGGGCTTTCGGAGGGGACCATAAAGAGCCAGCTTTTCAGGGGAGTCAGAAAAATCAGGCATGAACTGGAAGGCATAGAAAAATGACGAAGAAGCTGCACTATTCAGAAGAAAAATTTCTCGACTATTACTACCGGCGGGAAGCGGCCGAAGAGGGGTTCGGTGAGCATCTGTTGAGCTGTTCCATCTGCGACGACTATTACCGGAAACTGGAGCACTCGCTGGATGAAATAAAATCCGCGTTCCAGGAAGGGCAGGAGACGGACTGGGGAGCGCAACGCGGGCGTATAATGGCCAGGGTCAGAGAGTCGGAAAGGCCCCCGTTAGCGATACCCTGGCGTAAATTGGCCCCCATGGCCGCGGCCGTTCTTATAGCCGTAGGGTTGATCTTCTCCTGGAACCCGGGTGAAGAAAGACGCCTGAAGGACGCCTACTACATCAAACTGAGCCATAACGACGAACTGCTGATAAACGAGATGCAGGATTTGATGAATAAGCCTCTTTCGGAGAGCCTGGAAACCATTAATTTCTGGATGGACTATGCAGAGCAGGGAGATCAGAGCAGTCTTCCGAGACTTCCCGTAAGGAGCGCGAAATTATGAAAAGATTTGAACTCATAATATGCTCTGCGTTATTAGCCGCCATCCTGTGGATAGCTCCCGCATTCGCCTTCGATATGCCTGCACGCGGGAAGTGGTGGCATAATCAGCACATGATCACCACACTTAGCCTGTCGGAAGAACAGAGCAAAAACATCGATAAAATCTTCTTAAGACACCGCAAGGAATTCCTGGAGCTCTCAGTTCTCTTGAGGAAACGTTATCGGGCACTGGAAACTTATCTGGAAACTCAGAGCCGCGAAGACCTGGATCATAGAAAGCTCAATGAGATGGTCGAGGCGGTTCAAAAGACTCGCACCAGGCTCGAGAAATCCCGCCTGTTGATGCTCCTGGAAGTACGAAGGGTTCTTTCCCGACAGCAGGCCGAAATGCTCCGGCAGATACGCCGTGATATGATACGCCACATGGAGCAGATGGGCGAGGACCGGGGGGGACACATGGGTGGCAGGGGCATTCGCGGGAGATGATATTTCAGGCGCTGAAAAATCGAGGATAAGCCTTCCTCGATTTTTTCACATATCCGAGCCGCCGGTCATCTTGATTATCTGGCCAGTCATGTAGCTGCACTCATCCGAAGCCAGATAAACGAACATGCCCACCATCTCTTCCGCATCAGACCATCTGCCCAGAGGAATCCGGGCGAGATAGACATCTTTGAACTTGGGATCGGTCTGTATCCTCTCCGTCATGCGCGTGGTTGCAGCAGGAGATATGCAGTTGACCAGTATCCCGCAGCGGGCAAGCTCGCGGGCCGCCGACTTGGTTAATCCGGTTATGCCCGCCTTGGCCGCACTGTAATTGATCTGCCCTATAGTTCCCGCAGTGCCGGCCCTTGAGGTAACGTTTATTATGCGGCCGCTGTTGCGTTCCATCATATGTCTGGCAGCGACCTGTATGCCCAGAAAAGTACCTTTAAGATGCACGTCTATTACCTTGTCCCACTGCTCGTCGGTCATCTTATGCAGCATGGCGGGCCTGATAATACCCGCGTTGTTGACCCAGATATCCACCTGGCCGAATTCTTTTATGGAAGTATCCAGGATGTTCTGAACATCCCCTCTTTTGGATACATCTGCGGCCGCGAACAGCGCTTTGCCTCCTTTATCCTTTATCTCTTTCACCGTCTCTTGGCCCGTATCGCTGTCCACGTCGGCCACCACGGCAACGGCCCCTTCCCTGGCGTAACCCAGCGCTACCGCCTTCCCGATTCCCTGCCCGGCGCCGGTGATCACCGCCACCTTATCCTTTAACCTCATAGCACCCTCCAATTAAACGTCCATATTATGGTGAACGATAATTCCTGATGGATAAATCAGATTTGCGATATCAAGATTGACAATTCAAAAGTTGTTGAAAGAAGTTTGAGGGGACCTTTTTACCAACAAGGCCCCCTCAATATCTGTGAAATCAGAGCCGGATTTTTTCACCCGGCCCCCCAGGATTCATAAGTTAAACCTTCAGGTTGAGTATCTCAATGGCGTTCTTATACAGGATTTTTTCCACCACCTCGTCCTTGAACCCGAGCTGCTGGTAATCGTTGATGAGCCGCTCATGGGAGAGCACGGGGTAGTCCGTCCCGAACATGAACTTGTCTTGAAGCCTGCCCCCTATTTCTCTCCGGTAGCTTTCCACAAAATATTTGGGGGACCAGCCGGAGAGCTCGCAAAAGACGTTGTTCTTGTGCAGCAGCACGGCGATCTGTTCGTCCTGCCAGGGCCAGCCGTAATGGGCCATGATTATTTTCATCTTGGGGAAATCGGCGCCGATGTTATCGAAATGCGGGATGGGGCGGGTATATTTCAGCTTGAACCCTCCGCCTCCGGCGCTGCCGGCACCTAGGCCCGTGGTGCCCGTGTGGAACATTACCGGAACGTCCAGGGCCATTATTGTCTCGTAAATGGGATACATCATGGGGTCATCGGGAAAGAAAGCCTGGGCGATGCCCTGAAATTTCACCCCCATCATGCCCAGCTCCTTGATGGAGCGCTCGATCTCCTGAACGGCTATTTGTCCCCTCCAGGGGTCCACGCAGCACCAGCCGCCGATGAAAGCGTCCGGATATGTGTCGCACAGCTTGGCCACATAGTCGTTGGTGACCGGCTCCGTGCCCATGTTGTGCCCCGAGTCCCAGGCGATGATGAGGCCCTTGACGTCTGCCTTCCTGAAGTCTTCGGCCATCTCGTCTTCGGTCTTATAGGCGGTCTTGAAACGGTAGTAGGCCTCCATGCCCGCCCGCACCTCGTCGCTGTATTTGATGGAACCTTCCTCGGTGCTGATGTGGCTGTGAACGTCGATAGCTTTCATAGATCATTCCCTCCTCGCTGATGATTGCAGCAAAATCAGTATGTCTCCCTTCAACCCTTTCTTCCGACCGAAATGCCACCGGCGGCGGGAAAAAATCCCATGTTTCCGCCAGGCTAATAATAGTGGAACGCAGAGCGCCCTGTCAATTCCTTAATTCAATCCGTACAATCCATATGCATTTCATCGTCTGGGTTAATTTCATCTGCCTTTGAAAGAGCCCTGTCTCTTTTCCAGGAAAGCGGTTACCCCTTCCCTGTGGTCTTCCGTGCTGAACATCAGGGCCTGCAAATCGGCTTCC
>JAUXIQ010000058.1 GCA_030620925.1 Nitrospinota bacterium | reverse complement strand
ATTCGATGGTATCGAAGTGTCCTACATCCGCGGGGGAATGGGGGAGGAAGCCGTGAAAGACCTCCCATACCTGGCCCTGATGTTCGACCTGTTAGGGTCAATGATAATAGCCGGCGTGGTATTAGCCGTCCTTCGCCGGACAGCCTTCAGGGTCCCCCAACTGCTGAACACCCCGGAAGACCTGATGGCCGTCGTCCTGCTGGCGGCGGTGGTTATCAGCGGGTTTGTGGCGGAAGGCTTCCGCTTCCTCATGGAGGGGACACCGCCTGAAGTCACCCGCTACGCTTTCATGGGACACCTTATATCCGCGGCGGGCACACCCGGAGAGCACTGGGCCTTCGCCCATACGGCCCTGTGGTACGTTCATGCCCTGGCATCATTGGCTTTCATCGCATACATACCCTTCGGCAAGTTCATACATCTTTTCGCAAGCCCCCTGGTCATTGCAATAAACAACCTGTCCGCGCAGAGACAGACCTGAAGAGGATTTCATGACGCTCACCAACTTCTCCGTTAAACAACTCATGGAGCTGGACGCCTGCACCCGATGCGGCGAGTGCATGAATCCCTGCCCCATAAACGTGCAGGGAGCGGCGGACCTCTATATTCCCGCCGAAAAGATCAGCATGCTGCGCAGGATCATAGGCAGGGAGCGAGGACTGCTGGGCAGGCTGTTGAAAAGAAATAGAGACATGTCTCCCCAACTCACCACCCTGTCTGAGAACACCTATCTATGTACTCTGTGCGGGCGTTGTCAGCAGGTCTGTCCGGTCAACATCGACCAGCGGAACCTGTGGATTTCCGTGCGTCATGAGCTGGTGGAGCGGGGCCACGCTCCGGCAGTACTCGATCAAGTTATAGAGATTACCCGCAAAGAGCATAACGTCCTGGACTACCCCAACGAAGAGAGAGCCATGTGGGTGGAGTTCATGGACGACGTCCCCGACCACCTTTATCAGAAAGAGAGGGCCGACGTTCTCTATTTCGTGGGCTGCATCGGCTCCTTCTCCCCGGCCGTCCAGGAAATACCCACCTCTTTCCTGCGTCTGCTGGAAGCGGCGGGCGAGGATTTCGCCGTCCTGGGAGAAGAAGAGTGGTGCTGCGGGTTCCCCCTCATAATCGCCGGCCTGCCAGGGGAGGCGGAGGCCTTGCGCCAACACAACCTGGAGAAACTCGAAAATCTGGGCGCACGGACGGTGGTCTTCAGCTGCCCTTCCTGCTATTATACCTGGAACAACTACTATAAACTGGAAGGTGTGGAGCTGCTTCACTCCACGCAGTACATACACCGGCTCATCACACAGGGCCGCCTGGAGATAAAGGAAATCGAGCAGACTACCACCTACCACGACCCCTGCGACCTGGGCCGGGGCATGAAAGTCTTCGAGCCTCCCAGGGAGGTCATCAAAGCAGGGGCCAAAAATTTCGTGGAGCTGCCCCAGAACAGGGAGCGCGGCTACTGCTGCGGCGGGGGCGGCGACCTGGAGATGATCGACGCCGACGTAACCAACAAGATCGCCTGCGATCTTTTAAACGCCGTGCAGAGCACGGGCGCGCAGATGGTGGTCACCGCCTGCCAGCAGTGCAAACGGATGCTGCTTAACAGCGTCAGCACGGAAGAGTCCGCCATGGAGATCAAAGACATCGTGGAGCTGGTACTGGAAAAGGGCATATTCAAGGGAGGCCCGCGTAAAAATGGCTAACGTGGAAAAATACGAGCTGCCCGACGACCTCTATTACGACCCCAAGGAGCACCTGTGGAGCAGGATCGAGAACGGAAACGTGCGCGTGGGTCTGGATATGTTCGGCCAACAGTCCGCGGGCACGGTGGCCTACATCAAGCTGATGCCGGTGGGCAGGTCGGTGCGCAAAGGCCGAGCCTTCGGTTCCCTGGAGGCGGGTAAATATATCGGGCCGCTCAAGGCCCCCGTTAACGGGGAGGTCATCGAACACAACGACACGGTGCTCAAGAACCCTCGGCTGGTCAACGAAGACCCCTACGGGCAGGGCTGGTTCGTTGTCATCGAGCCCACCGACCTTGAGGAAGACCTGAAAGACCGCGTCCACGGAGGCGAGGCCATAACCGAATGGCTCACCAACGAGATAAAAGAATACCGGGAGAAGGGCCTCCTGGGCGAAGAAGAGGAAGAAGATTGAGCCGTAATCCCCTGGCGCTCATCGGATACCGGCGCACGCGGGAACAGCCGGCACCGGCCCATAAGTTGTACCGGGCTTACATCTATTATGACTGCCGATAAGTTGAAAGGTACGATTGGAAGGAAATCTTCGGTGCCCCACAATAGTGTCAAGACCAGACACATCCTCCCTTAAATCCGCTCCTAACACCACAGACGATTTTCCACGACTTTACCATATTAACCTTTTCCCCTATTTCTATTAACCGCTCGCTACAAAGGGAAGCGTGCGCCGCGGAACGCGGGGTTTCAAAAGGCGCACTCACAATTTTTTCAAGAATCGAGGGAATTTTGAAAGAACCCTTTTATTATCCGCAGAAAATTGCACACTTCTACTTGATATATATATATTCCTATTAGAATAGAAATTTAGTCAGAACAACCGAGCATTATATCTGACGAAAACAACAAAATATCTCGATTTATCTCCTGCCCTACATGTAGATATGTCAGTATCTAACTCGCCGCGCAAATGACCCTTTTGCCTCAGAATCAATTAACCTCTGTCTTGGGTCATCAATGGGT
Organism: Nitrospinota bacterium; assembly: GCA_030620925.1. Classification (GTDB taxonomy): domain Bacteria; phylum JAUXIQ01; class JAUXIQ01; order JAUXIQ01; family JAUXIQ01; genus JAUXIQ01. The sequence goes on along the minus strand of JAUXIQ010000058.1, from coordinate 6,203 downwards.
ATTAAATTTTTCGACAGGCTGAACTTCAAGATAACCATAGGCATAGTCGCTACGCTGGCCATTATCCTCAGTATATCCACCTACCTGCTCTACCGCTATCAGCGGGAGCAGTGGATAGAAAGCCTCAGAACCTCCACCACAAACGTCAGCGCCCTGATAAGGAGCAGTCTCCAGTATGCCATGCTGGGCGATCATCTGGATATGATAGACGGCGTTATCAGTAGGCTTGCTCAGGAGGAAAGCCTCCAAAATATCATGATACTGGACAAGAAAGGGACCGTTAAGTTCGCCTCCGACCCTGTGATGGTGGGGATAAACATGACCAGAGAGGAAACCACCTGCCTTATCTGCCACCAACATAAGCCGGAAAACAGGGCCACCACGATCGTCTATACCACCCCCTCCGGGGAGAAGGTCTTCCGCAACGTCAACCCCATCTTCAACTATCCCGAATGCCATCGATGCCACGACGCGTCTGAAAAACTGAATGGTGTGCTGATGATGGATTTCTCCATGGCCGATGTAAACCAGGCGCTAAAGGCCAACGTCAAAAAAGTCCTCCTCTGGACACTTATAGTCATCGGAGTAATGTCCGCCGTGCTCTGGCTGCTGTTGAACAGACTGGTAATCCACAGGCTGTTCGACTTCCTCAAACATACCAGCAGGGTGGGCCGGGGAGAATTGGACGCCATGGTGGATGAACGGGGGGCGGACGAACTGGCCCAGCTCGCCCACAATTTCAACCAGATGACCGAAGACCTGAAAGAATACATAAAAATCAAAGAGATAAAACTGCAGAAAGAGCAACTGGAAAAACTGGTGAACAGCATAGACGAAGGGGTTCTGGTGGTGAACAGAGAGGATCGTGTAGTAGCCGCAAATGATGCCGTCTCGCATCTGATGGGGCGTCCCACGGAAGAACTGGTAGGTAAAATCTGCGGCGCCCTCTTTAATGAAGAGGGGGCGGACAACCAGTACTGCCTTGCCGAAGAGACATTCCGCACAGGCACCCTTCACAAAACCATCAGGAGCTTCCGGAACACAAAGGATGAAGAGATAGAGCTTGAAATCTATGCTTCTCCCATAAAGGACAGCGCGGGAAACGTATATCAGGTGGTGGAAGTGATAAGGGACATCACAGAGAGGAAAAAACTGGAAGCGGAGCTGATCCATTCCGAGCGCCTGGCTTCCCTGGGGCTGCTTGCCTCGGGCATATCTCACGAGATAAAGAACCCCCTGGCGTCCATAACCACCTGCATCGAAGGGCTTCAGCGGATGCTTAAGAAATCCAGCTCACCCCTGGTGCCCGAAGAGCTCAACAAATTTAATAAATACCTGGGCCTCTCCAAAAAAGAGGCTGAAAGATGTAAGATAATAACCGATAAGCTCCTGTTCCTTTCCAGAAAATCCATCCCCTCCACAAAAAGCGTGGACGTCAACCAATGCCTGGAAGAGACCATCTCCCTGCTGGAATCCGAATCGACGCGCCGTGAGATAGAAGTAATGAAGGATTTAGACCCCTCCGTACCCCTCTTGCAACTGGATCAATCGGACCTGCGAGAGGTGTTTTTCAACCTCATACTCAACGCAATACAAGCCATAGAAGACGAGGGGGGTTGCCTCACCGTCCGAACCGTTATGTCAGACAACTTGATTCAGGTGACCATCTCCGACACAGGCAAGGGAATAGCGAAAGAGGATATGGGCAAAATCTTCGAACCCTTTTTCACCAGAAAACCGCCCGGAAAGGGAACAGGCCTGGGGCTCTACATCTGCAGGAATCTGATGGACAAAATTGGAGGAACGGTCTCCGTTAAAAGCTCGCCCGGGGAGGGCACGGATTTCTTCGTGCGTTTGCCGATAGCCGGAAAACCGGCGGACATGGAGGAAAAAGCGGTATGAAAGAGGACATCGCAGTCCTTTTAGTAGATGATGACGATACCTTCAGAGAAGTGCTGAGCGAAGAGCTGGCCTCTATAGGGTTCAACGTGAGCATCGCAGCCAACGGAGACGAGGCCCGGAAGCTGGTGGCCGAAGAAAACTTGAACGTGGTATTGCTGGATATAAAGATGCCCGGAATGAGCGGCTTCGATACGATGGTAGCCATAAAAGACATAAATCCCGAAATCGAGATAATAATGCTCACCGCTTACGCCACAGTGGACAACGCCATAAATTCCATGAAACAGGGAGCCTACGACTTCATAACCAAACCATGCAACCTCTCAGAGCTGGAGACAATCATCACCAAAGCCTACGAAAAACAGCTCATAGGAAAAGAGAACATTATGCTCAAACAGGAGCTCGCCCGCAGGGAAGAATTCCAGGGGATAATAGGCCACAGCCAGGCAATCAAGAACGTCCTGGAGCTTATCAATAAGGTGGCCAATGCCCAATCCACTGTCCTCATCATGGGGGAGAGCGGAGTGGGCAAGGAATTAGTCGCCAGAGCCATCCACCACCATAGCCCCATGAAAGACCGCCCCTTCGTTATCATCGACTGCGGCTCCCTGCAGGAAAACCTGCTGGAAAACGAGCTGTTCGGACACGAAAAAGGCGCTTATACAGGGGCCGCCAGCAGAAAGCACGGCCTTTTTGAGGTGGCCGATACCGGCACGCTGGTCATGGACGAGATAGGAGAGATCAGCCCTGCAATCCAGGCCAAGATGCTGCGGGTGATGGACAGTAAGACCTTCCGCCGCATGGGCAGCACCAAAGACATCAGGGTGGAAGTGAGGATAATCGCCGCCACTAACAGAGACCTCTACCAGATGGTGTCAAACGGCCAGTTCAGGGAAGACCTCTTTTACCGCCTCAACGTCTTCTCCATGTCCATCCCACCGCTACGGGAGAGGAAGGAAGACATTCCACTCCTCGTCCAATATTTCATGGAAAATACCAGCATTACGGGGAAAAAGAACCTGTCCATAACCGACGAGGCCATGGAAAGGCTCATGGCCTACTCCTGGCCCGGGAACATACGTGAGCTGCAAAACGTCATCGAAAGGGCCATCATAATGTCAGAAGACGACTATATTAGCCCCAAAGACCTCCCTACAAACATCCGGAGGGCAGCCCATGCTGGTGAGAACGATGAATCGGGAAGCCTTCTCCCCCTCAAAGAAATGGAGAAAAAATATATTATTCAGGTGCTCCAGCGTATGAACGGACACCGGGGGAAAGCCGCCAAAGCCCTGAACATAAGCGAGCGGACTCTCTACCGGAAGCTAAGAGAATACAGCATCCCCGATACCGCGTCCATCGACAAAGAGTCATGACACTACTGACAAATCGACAGAATAGCCCTCATCCGGCTCTGGCTCTGGGTTTATGCACTTACCACCCTACAATGCCATGACATATTGTCAGACGACAACACCCGACACCCATTTTCGCACAATCTCTCTATAACGCAACGTTCCCTGACTTCACTTATATTTTCAATGATTTATAACCTAATTCTCCTATCATCCCGGGCCGCAACTCCAAAAGGCACGATTTTTGTAACTGAATAAGGAAGATGCCCTAAGGAAAATGTAGTAGATAGTTCAAACACACAGATGGCTTTGTATTCATCAAATGAGCAACAACACGATAAACATTCTTGTCTTAAACAGCGATGCCGACTTTCGAAACCAGCTTACTGAACTACTGAGTGCATCCAACTATCGGCTTGAGTTCATTGAGAAATTGACCGAAGCATTAAAACAAATACTTAAAAATAAGTATGACGCTATAATCCTTGAATTGGACCCGGATAGAGAAGGTGGGGCGGAGACCATTCCCATAATTAACCAGATAGACGACACTCTGCCCATAATCACGATAACCAGCGAAGACTCCCTGGAGACGCAGCGCCAGATAAGAAAGGGAAAGATATTTTACCATTTGGTCAAACCCACTTCTGGAGACGAAATTAAATCGGCGATTGAGCACGCCATAGCTAAACATTCTAAATAGACATCGATGAAACTGTAAGCGGCACCAACGGCTAAAGATTAATAGATCAAGGTTAAGAGTTTATGAAATTCCCCTTCAAGCTGTCGATTATAACTGTGATCCTGGGAGTTATAGTTGTCATAGGCGCCATAACCGTAGCCTTCTATGCTTACGATTTCACCGAAAACAACCCCGAATTTTGCAGGTCCTGCCACCTCATGGACGAAGCCTTCGATGCCTGGAAAGCGAGCGTGCACAACGGCATAAACTGCCATACCTGCCATGAAGCCAGCATCATCGAAAAGAACAAGATGATGATAAGAACCCTGTTCAGCAACCCCAAAGAGGTGAGCGAGCGCTACGGCCACTTCCTCGTGCCTTCAGACATCTGCAGAGAATGCCATCTCACCAGAGACGCCGCCATTTCCATAAACCGCTCCTACGGGCACGCCCGGCACGTGTTCATGGCTCAGTTGGAATGCACCCAGTGTCACGGGACAGAACTCCACAAATTCGTCACCGAAGAACGCTTCTGCGTAAACTGCCACATCGAAAAAAGGGTGCACGGCGTGGGAATGGAAGGAATGGCCTGCCTCGGCTGCCATACTTACGGCGGCCAGCAAGCGGACCTCAGACCAACCAGAGAAAGGTGTCTCTCCTGTCATGCCAAGATAGCCCGATCACAAGGCCTTGACGGAGCAAATTTCTGGCCCCGGAACGGCTCCATGGCCTTCCGCTGCATGGAGTGCCATAAACCGCATTCTAAGAGCATAAAACCAACTTCAACAGATTGTTTACGATGCCACAACTCCATCGTCGAGCTTGGTAAACACGGCATACACCTGGATGCCACCGGTGGCGACTGCACCATTTGCCACATGCCGCACATGTGGCGGGTCACCAGAGACTTAGCCAGGGAACTGTGTCAGAGCTGTCATGATAGGAAACCTCTTGAAAAGTTCTTCTTATAATTATTCGTGAGGCGTTGAGTGGTATGTGAAATTAATCCATGAGGGAGGGAGCGACAGTGAGCTCTTTTTATTACAGGTGGTAAAAACCTAAGTTAGGAGGAAAAGATGAACGAAGAAACTAAAGGTGCAGGTGCGAAGGAATTGGAAGGAGAGGTAATTAGCCTCAAGATGCCCAAGAGGTTGAAACATGTCAACCCCCTCTCTGTAATCCTTTTCCTGATCATCGCCGGCGCCGGCGCCGGCGGCACCATGGCACAGCACAATGCATGGATCGGAGCAGGCTTCTTCGCCCTGGCCCTGTACGTGGCTTTCATGGTAAAGATCGCCAAACAATGGGATAGAGCCGTGGTGTTGAGATGGGGTAAATACAGCAGGGTCAAAGGGCCCGGCCTCTTCGCCATCGCCCCCATAGTAGATTCCATCGCTTACTGGATAGACCTGAGGGTTATTACCACCATCTTCAGAGCCGAATCCACCCTCACCAAAGATAACGTTCCCGTGGACGTGGACGCCGTGCTCTTCTGGCACGTGGTGGACCCCATGAAGGCCGCCCTGGAAGTGGAGAACTACCAGATGGCCGTTAGCTGGGCGGCACAGACCGCTCTTCGGGATATCATCGGGCGGGCCGACCTCTCCGACATGTTGGAAGGCAGGCTCAAGCTGGACAAGGACCTGGGCAGCCTCATCGATGAGCGGATAACCCCCTGGGGCATCCGCGCCGTTTCCGTGGAGTTAAGGGACGTCACCATCCCCCAGGCTCTCCAGGACGCCATGTCCATGCAGGCACAGGCAGAGAGGGAGAAACAGGCCAGGGTCATCCTCGGTGACTCCGAGCTCATCATAGCCGAAAAATTCGAGCAGGCCTCGACCCGCTATAAAGATAATCCCACCGCCCTCCATTTAAGGGCCATGAACATGCTGTATGAGGGTCTTAAAGGACAGGCAACGATAATGGTTGTCCCCTCAACAGCGTTGGACAGCATGAACCTGGGAACCATGGCAGGGCTGATGGCCATGGCCAAAGAATACACCCATTTAGAGAAAAAACCGGATGGCGAAGAGACCTCATGATTGAGATTAAAGGGAGGAAAAGAAACTCTCCTCCCCATGAAACCTGGAAACTGTGACCATGAGAAAGATTGTAGACCTGCGCACAGGGCAAAAATTGGGCTATGCCATGACTGTTTTTATCATCTTAGCTTCAGTGGCAGTCCTTTTGCCGATGTCCAAAATCGTGGGGGGAGGTCTCCTAATCTATTATCCCAGCGAAGACGAGGAAACTCCCGGGGGGGT
>JAUXIQ010000208.1 GCA_030620925.1 Nitrospinota bacterium | reverse complement strand
GGGGCTGGGTCTTCTCCCTTTGGCAACGGGTATGAATATCGATTATGCAGGACTGCTGGGCGAATACAACCCGAACATTTTCTTCGGGGGCGACAACGTGGTCTTTTGGGGGCCCATGAGTTGGACGGTTATCTTCGGGCTTACCTTTGCGACTTTCCTGACTCTCGTTATCGTTCCGGTGATGTATTTGCTGAAGTTCAAGCTGAAATACCGCATTGCGAATCGTTGAGGGGTGATAATTGTTAAAAACTCTTAAACCAATACGAATTAAAGGTGTACATCGTTTATGAGGTAAAGCCCTATCTTTGCGCTGCCTCCATTTAAACTGAAAATGCCGCGAAAAAAGATCAAAGCAAAACCCCTGCTGGATAACATCGAATATCCCGCAGATCTTCGGAAGCTAAGAGAAGAAGACCTTCCCCAGGTATGCGAGGAGTTGAGGGATTTCATCATTGACATCGTCTCCAAAAAAGGCGGCCATTTAGGGGCCAGCCTTGGAGTCATAGAGATGACTGTAGCCATCCATCATGTCTTCAACACACCTTATGACCAACTTATCTGGGATGTTGGCCACCAGGCTTACGGCCATAAGGTGCTTACCGGCCGCAAGGAAACGTTTCATACCAATCGCATTTATGGGGGAATTAGCGGTTTCCCAAAAAGAAGCGAAAGCGAGTACGACACTTTTAGCGTTGGGCACAGCTCCACATCTGTATCAGCAGGATTGGGTATGGCTGAAGCGAACAAATACAAAGGGGACAATAATCGTAAGCATATTGTAGTAATTGGAGATGGTGCCATGACTGCCGGCCTTGCCTTCGAGGGGTTGAACAATGCCGGGGTGTCGGATACCAACCTGTTGGTAATCCTCAATGACAACTGCATGAGTATTGATCCCAATGTGGGCGCGCTGAAGGATTATCTAACAGACGTCACTACCTCCCACACATACAACAAGCTGAAGGACGAAGTGTGGAACTTGCTGGGTAAGATCAGCAAGTTCGGGCCAAATGCACGGGAGATTGCCAGTAAAGTGACCGAAGTGCTGAAGACCTCCCTGCTGAAGCACAGTAACCTTTTCGAGGCACTCAACTTCCGTTATTTCGGCCCTATTGACGGCCATGACATTGACCACCTAACCAGAGTACTTAAAGACCTGAAGGACATTCCCGGCCCCAAGCTCCTGCATTGCCTCACGGTGAAGGGCAAGGGCTACGAGCCGGCCGAAGAAGGCAGTGCTACCAAGTGGCATGCTCCCGGCCTGTTCAACAAGGAAACGGGCGAGATCACCAAAGTGATCCCGAAAAGTCCGCAGCCGCCCAATTACCAGGAAGTATTCGGGCACACCATCGTTGAGCTGGCCGAAAAGAACGACAAGATCATGGGCATTACCCCGGCCATGCCTTCAGGCAGCTCGCTTAACATTATGATGGAGGCTATGCCGGAGCGCTCTTTCGATGTAGGCATTGCCGAGCAGCATGCCGTTACCTTCAGCGCAGGACTGGCTACCCAGGGCCTGCGCCCTTTCTGCAACATCTACAGCAGTTTTATGCAGCGGGCTTATGATCAGGTGATCCACGATGTAGCTTTGCAGGATCTCCCCGTCATCTTCTGCCTGGATCGTGCTGGCGTGGCGGGTGCAGACGGCCCCACTCACCACGGCTGTTACGACCTTTCCTATTTGCGCTGCGTACCGAACATGATCGTAAGCGCACCCATGAATGAAGAAGAACTGCGCAACCTTATGTATACTGCCCAGTTGGATAAAATGACCCATCCTTTCGTGATCCGTTACCCGAGGGGGCAGGGCGTAATGCCGGAATGGAAAACCCCCATGAAGGAAGTGAAGATCGGCACCGGGCGCAGAACCCGAAACGGGGAGGACATCGCCATCCTCACCATCGGCCACCCGGGCAACTATGCCACGGAAGCCTGCGAAGCTCTGGAAACTAAAGGTATCAGTGCGGCCCATTACGACATGCGCTTCGTGAAGCCCATTGACGAGCTGCTGTTACATGAGGTCCTCGGCAAATTCGATAAAGTAATCACCGTGGAGGATGGCAGCATTACGGGCGGAATGGGCAGCGCGGTGCTGGAGTTCATGGCCGATAACGGCTACCGGGCACAAGTGACCCGCCTGGGCATACCCGACCGCGTGATCGAGCACGGCTCCCAACTGGAACTGCACACCGAGTGCGGATACCACCCCGAAGGCATTGCCGAAACTGCCGCCAAGATGGTGGGGGAGAAAGGCAAAGCTGCCGCGAAGTCTACGGCATAATAACTTTTTGAACGGAACGTCCTGACGTCTCCGTCAGGAGTACCGTCAGGAGCGATACTTCAGCAGTTCTTAGCAGGCGCTCTTCCCGCTGTCCGCTATTACTCCTCGTCCCGCCAAAAGGCGGGAACTGCGGGGTAACCGCTACCATCGGGGCTATTTTGCGGGGGTCTGTGCCTTGTAGCTAACTAAAAAAGAAAGGAATTTTTTAGCCCCGTCCTTTAGGGCGGGGATAATAATAACAAAGTAATAACCCTTCAAGCTATTGATTTTTAAGGGCTGAAGCCCTATTTGTGGTGTTTTAGCAGGCACCTGCCCTAAAGTACGGGGAAAATAATTAAGCACAATAGTACACAGGAGGCTCTAAGCACATTGTTCTTCACCCGTTCCTTTCCATTTACCCTTCTTTCCTCTCATTTTCTTCTTCTTTTCATCAATATAAAGCATGTATCATCAAAAGACGAGCTTGTCATAATATAGGACAAGCTCGTCATTACATAAAAGAATATCGTTATTAAGCACTTTATTATCGTCTATATTAAATACAATAAAAAAGTATATTAAGACAATATAATATCTTCTTCAGACAATCTTGTAGTTACTAACAACGATAATGTACTAAGCTACTACAACATTAATATCACAATATTTTGTTACCTTTAGTGCCATTTCTGTTAAAAACACAGCAATATGCCAAAGAGAAACGTAAGGGTGGACATCCCCCGCAAGAGCCCTGACAAGCTCATTGAACTGAATGAAAACATCATCGAGCGCCACGAGGAGTTGGGCGATGACAGCCCTTTGGAAGAGCTGGACATGGCCGGGCTGAAGAACAATGTTCAGCAGGCCAAGGAGCTGCGCAGCCAGGCCAGGGACTTCTATGCAAAGGCCCAGGCCATGAACGAGGAGGCCCGCCAGTTGCTGGGCATTGACAAGGGCCAGAGCACTTTCACCGAAGGCACCATTTATTACATGGACACCCGCATCCGCGACCTGCTGCTGTTCCGCTTTCCCGGCAGGGAGGAACAGCTAAGTACCTACAGTTTCAACGTGGTGGTGAGCATGTCAAAGCTGCCGAAAAGAAAGAAGAAGGCAGGCCTGCCTGCCGGCAAGGCAGGGAAGAAAGAGGAAGAGAAGTGATGGCAGACGTTCGTTGATTATGGCGAACTCTAAAAACCTGCCTACCGGACAGGCAGGCTCAAAGAATAATTTTTCACCGCCAAGTCGCTAAGACGCAAAGCATTGATTTTTCATTGTGCCTTTGCGGTTAAATCAAATCAGTTTGAAGTTCTCTAAAAAACCGGTGGTGTACTTGCCTTCCCTGAATTGCTCATCCTGCATTAATTGCTGGTGGAAGGGGATGGTGGTCTTCACACCTTCAATTATATACTCCCCCAGGGCGCGTTCCATTTTGGTAATGGCCTCCTCGCGGGTTTGGGCCACAGTGATGAGTTTGGAGATCAAGCTGTCATAGTGGGGCGGGATGGTGTAGCCGGCATATACATGGGTGTCAATGCGAATGCCGTGGCCGCCCGGTGCATGATAATCGGTAATGGTGCCGGGGCAGGGCCTGAAATCGTTGTAAGGGTCCTCCGCGTTGATGCGGCACTGGATGGCGTGTAGATTCGGCTCGTAATTCACCCCTTTAATGAGGTCACCTGCAGCCAGTTTGATTTGCTCCTTGATAAGGACGTAGTTGATAACCTCTTCAGTAATGGTATGTTCTACCTGGATGCGGGTGTTCATTTCCATGAAATAGAAGTTGCGATCCTTGTCCACCAGGAATTCAACGGTACCCACACCTTCGTATTTCACTGCTTCCGCGGCCTTGATGGCGGCCTTTCCCATTTTCTCGCGCAGGGACTTGGTCATGAAAGGGCTGGGGGTTTCTTCGCAAAGCTTCTGGTGCCTGCGCTGGATGCTGCAATCGCGCTCGCTGAGGTGGCAGGCGCGACCCTTCCTGTCTCCCGCAATTTGTATTTCGATGTGGTGGGGTTCCTCGATAAACTTCTCCATGTACATGCTTTCATTGCCAAAAGCGGCACCCGCCTCTTTGGTAGCACTTTCCCAGGCATCATCCAGTTCAGTTTCGTCATGTACCACCCGCATGCCTTTCCCCCCCCCGCCTGCTGTAGCCTTCAGCATTAAAGGATATTTGATCTTCCCGGCTAACTTCCTGGCTTCCTCCACATCCTCCAGCAGGCCGTCAGAGCCGGGTATGACGGGCACGCGGGCTTTCTTCATGGTAGCCTTAGCCGAGGCTTTATCTCCCATAGCCTCTATCATCTCGGATGCCGGGCCGATAAACTTGATTTTATTTTCCTGGCATACTTTGCTGAATTTGGGGTTCTCGGACAGGAACCCGTACCCGGGATGAATGGCATCAGCATTGGTT